>JBOGIE010000044.1:0-13415 GCA_050742435.1 Acidimicrobiales bacterium
GTCGCCGGCGGGCCGCCGCCCCTTCCCGGGCGCCCGTAGCATCGGGAGCGTGCACCGGCTGGAGCGGCTCATCAACCTGGTGGCTGCCCTGCTGCACGCCAACCGGCCGCTGACCGCCGACGAGCTGCGCAACCGCCTCCCGGGCTACGCCGAGGACCACGCCGCCTTCCGGCGGGCGTTCGAGCGGGACAAGGAGGCGCTGCGCGACCTCGGCATCCCCGTGGTCGTCGAACCGGTCGACGACGCCGCCCAACCCGGCGTGGTCGGCTACCGCATCCCCAAGGAGGCCTACTACCTGCAAGACCCGGGTCTGGCCCCGGACGAGCTGGCCGCCCTCCACCTGGCCGCCTCTGCCGTGCGGCTGGAGGGGGCCAGCGGGGTGGCGGCCCTGTGGAAGCTGGGTGGGGAAGTGGCCGAGCAGGGGCCCGGCGTGTTCCCCGGCGCCACTCCGGCGGTGACCGCGCTGCCCGGCGCCGATCACCTGGCGCCGGTGTTCGCCGCCATCTCCTCGCGCCAGCGCATCTCCTTCGCCTACCGCGGGCGGGACCGGCGGGTCGATCCGTGGCGGCTGTCGTTCCGGAACGGCCACTGGTACCTGGCCGGCCACGACCACGACGCCGGTGAGGAGCGCATGTTCCGGCTGGACCGGATCGAGTCCGGGGTGGCGTCGACGGGGGAGGAGGGGGCCTTCGACCGGCCGCCGCACGGCGGTGCACCGCCGGCCCCGTGGGAGATGGGCGCTGAGGAGCCCTTGACCGCCCGCCTGCTGGTCGACGCCGCCCAGGCCGGCTGGGCCGCGGCCCACGTCGGCCCCGACGCGGTGGAGGGCTGGCGGCCCGACGGCTCGGTGGTCCTCAGCGTGCGGGTCACCAACCGCGATGCCTTCCGCTCGTTCGTCCTCGGCTTCCTCGAGCACGCCGAGGTCCTCGACCCCCCGGAGCTGCGGGCCGAGATGGTGCAATGGCTCCAGGATCTATGCCGAAGCTGAGCGCCGACGAGCGGCTGCAGCGCCTCCTCGCCCTAGTCCCGTGGGTCGCTTCCCGGGACGGGCCGCGGGTGGACGACGTCTGCGCCCGGTTCGGGTGCACCCAGGCCGAGCTGGTCGACGACCTGGAGCTGCTGTTCCTCTGCGGCCTCCATCCCTATACGCCCGACATGCTCATCGACGTCGACATCGCCGACGGCCGGGTCTGGATCCGCTACGCCGACTACTTCTCCCGCCCCCTGCGCCTGACTCCGGCCGAAGGGCTGGCCCTCCTGGCCGCCGGCCGCACGGTGCTGGCCGCGTGGGTCGGCGGAGAGCCGCCAAGTGACACCGCCGGAGACGACGGCGGTCCGCTGGCCCGAGGCCTCCAGAAGCTGGCCGGCGTCCTGGGGGTGGATGCCGGCGAGGCGGTCGAGATCGAGCTCAGCCCGGTGGCCGAGGATCTGCTGAGCACCCTCCATGACGCCGTCGCCCGCCACCGCCAGGTGGAGATCGACTACTACTCCTTCGGTCGCGACGACCGGGCCCGACGGGTCGTCGATCCCTACGCCGTCTTCTCGGCCGGAGGCCAGTGGTACGTCTCGGCCTGGTGCCACCGGGTGGACGACGAGCGGCTCTTCCGGCTCGACCGCATCTCGACGGCCACGCTGCTGGACTCCACGTTCGACGCCCCGACCAAGGCCCCGGAGCTGGCCGCCTACCGGCCGAGCGCCGAAGATCCCCGGGTCACCCTGGACCTGGAGCCCTCGGCCCGCTGGGTGGTCGAGCAGTACCCGGTGGAGAAGGTGGAGGAGCTCGACGGTGGCCGGCTGAGGGTCACGCTCGCCGCCAGCCAGCCGGCGTGGCTGGAACGGCTGCTGCTCCGGCTCGGGCCCCGGGCCACGGTCGTGGACGGCGACGGGGGGCTGGCCGGGCGGGCGGCCCGCAGACTGCTTCTTCGCTACCGGGGGTAGCCTCGTTTTCACATGGCGATCGAAGACGACCCTGTCCTGTCTGAAGCGGCGCGCCCGGTCTCGACCGACACCCAGGCTCGTCCCGAGGTCGGCGGCAACGGCCGGCCCTCGGGGCTGCGCAACGTCGTGGAGTGGGTGGCCATCGCCGGCGGCGCGCTGCTCGTCGCCTTCATCATCAAGACCTTCCTCCTCCAGGCCTTCTACATCCCGTCCCTGTCCATGGCCCCGACCCTCAAGGTCAACGACCGGGTCCTCGTCAACAAGCTCAGCTACGACCTCCACGAGATCAACCGTGGCGACATCGTGGTCTTCGAGAGCCCGCCCAACGAGGGCTCACAGACCAAGGACCTGATCAAGCGGGTCATCGCCCTGCCGGGCGAGACCGTCGAGGCCCACGACGGCCACATCTACATCGACGGCAGCGAGCTGGAGGAGCCCTACCTGGGCCCCGATGTGACCACGCAGCCGTTCGAGAAGACCACCATCCCTCCCGACCACTACTGGGTCATGGGCGACAACCGCCCCAACTCCCGGGACAGCCGGTTCTACGGGGCGATCCCGCAGTCGCTGGTGATCGGCCGGGCGTTCGTGCGGGTCTGGCCGGTCACCAACATCAGCATGCTCTGACGTCTCTGGCGGCGAGCTACCGTCCGCGTCGGCGGACGAGGAAGGGCCCCAGGGCCAGGGCGTCGACCGGCGCCGAGCCGAAGCACTCGAGGGCGTCCCGAGGATCGTCGACCATGGGACGTCCGGCGGTGTTCAGGCTGGTGTTGATGACCACCGGGACGCCGGTCCGGCGGGCGAAGGCCTCCAGCATGCCGGCGACGAGGGGTTCGTCGGCGGCGTCGACGGTCTGGATGCGGGACGTGCCGTCCACGTGGAGGGCGGCGGGGATGCGGTCGGCCCACGCCGGGTTCACCCGGTGGGTGAAGAGCATGAACGGGCTGGGCAGGACGCCGTCGAAGATCTCCGCGGCCCGGTCGGCCAGCACCATGGGCGCCACCGGCCGGAACTCCTCCCGCCCCTTGACCCGGTTGAGCCGCTCCAGGTTGTCGGGGTAGGCGGGGTTGGCCAAGAGGCTGCGGTGCCCGAGGGCCCGGGGCCCGTACTCGCTGCGCCCCTGGAACCAGGCGACCACGCCGTTGGCGGCCAGGACCTCGGCCGCGGCCTCGGCGATGTCCGCCGGGCGCTCGTAGGCCACGTCGGCCTCGACCAGCCAGGCCTCCAGGTCGTCCTCGCCCCACCCGCGTCCGAGGGCGGCGGTGAGCATCGGCGACACCCGGTCGCCCATGCTGTGGGCGACGTGGAGGGCGGCGCCCAGGGCGGTGCCGGCGTCGCCCGCCGCCGGCTGGACCCACAGGCGCTCGAACGGGCCCTGCTCGGCGACCACCGCGTTGGCCACGCAGTTCAGGGCCACGCCGCCGGCCAGGGTCAGCGCCTTCTCGCCGGTCTGGGCGTGGAGCCAGCGGGCCAGGTCGAGCAGGACCTCCTGCAGGCGGATCTGGACGCTGGACGCCAGGTCGGCGTGCTCGGCCCCCCAGTCCTCCGACGACGTCCGGCGCTTCACCACGGCGCCCCAGTCGATGGGGGCGACACGGAACCCGCCGTCGCCGGTGGCTGCCACCGCCTCCCGCAGCTCGGGGAGGAAGGTGGGCTGGCCGTAGGCGGCCAGGGCCATGACCTTGTACTCGTCCGACGACCGCCGGAACCCGAGGTGCTCGGTGACCTCCTCGTAGAGCAGACCGAGGGAGTGGGGCAGGTGCTGGGCGGCCAGGATGTCGAGGTCGCCGTCCACCGACCGGCCGGCCAGGTGGGAGGCCCGCTCGCCCCGCCCGTCGAGCACCAGCACGGCCGAGGACGGGTAGGGGGCGGCCAGGTGGGCGGAGGCGGCGTGGGCGACGTGGTGGGGCACGAAGCGCACGCAGGCCGGGTCCACGCCCGGCAGGGCGGTCTGCAGGAACTGCGGCGCCCGCTGGGCGTAGAACGTGCGCAGGCCTTCCCAGCTGTCGGCGGTGATGTCCGTCGGGTCCAAGGGCGGTGCCAGCGACGGGTCGTAGGAGTAGGCCACCGCGTCGAGCTCGTCGGGGGTGATGCCGGCCTGGGCCAGGCACCACGCCGCCGACTGTACGGGCAGCTCCCAGGTCGCGAACGGCACCGGCTCCTTGCCGTGCTTGCGCCGGCTGAACCGCTCCTCCTCGGCGGCGGCCACCACCTCGCCGTCGACGACCAGGGCCGCGGCCGGATCGTGGAAGACCGCGTTGAGGCCCAGGACGCGCATCCTTCGGCCGCTACCCGTCATGGACAAGGGGCAAACGGGGAAGGGGTGGGGCATGCGCGTGGTGGTGGTGGGTGCGACCGGCAATGTCGGGACGAGTCTCGTGCGGGTCCTGTCCGCCGACCCGGCGGTGACCTCCGTCGTGGGGGTGGCCCGCCGCCGGCCGGAGTGGGCGCTGCCCAAGGTCGAATGGATCGCCGCCGACGTCAGCCGGGACGACCTGGTCGGGCCGTTCGCCGGAGCCGACGCGGTGGTCCACCTGGCCTGGCTCATCCAGCCGTCGCACCGCCTCGACGTGCTGGAGGCCACCAACGTGGCCGGCAGCAAGCGGGTCTTCGAGGCCGCGGCCCGGGCCGGGGTGGGCGCCCTGGTCTATGCCTCGTCGATCGGGGCGTACTCCCCCGGTCCGAAGCACCAGCCGGTGGACGAGAGCTGGCCCACCGAGGGGATCGGCTCGAGCTTCTACTCCCGCCACAAGGCGGCCGTCGAACGGATGCTGGACGCCTTCGAGGCCGACCACCCGGCCGTGCGGGTGGTGCGCCTGCGGCCCGGCCTCATCTTCAAGCGGGAGGCGGCGTCGGGGATCCGCCGCCTCTTCCTGGGTCGCCTGCTCCCGCCGCAGCTCCTGCGCCCGTCACGCATCCCCCTGGTGCCCCGGACGGAGCGGCTGGTCTTCCAGGCCGTCCACACCGACGACGTGGCCGAGGCCTACCGGCGAGCCGTCGTGGGCGACGTGCGGGGCGCGTTCAACATCGCCGCCGAGCCCATCCTCGACCCCGAGGAGCTGGGCCGGCTGCTCGACGCCCGCCCCGTACCCGTCCCGGCCAAGGTGCTGCGGGTGGCGGCCGACCTCTCCTGGCGGGCCCACGTGCAGCCCACGCCGGCCGGTTGGGTCGACATGGCCGTCGGCGTCCCGGTGATGGACACGGCCCGGGCCCGCGGCGAGCTGGGCTGGGCCCCCACCCGCACCTCGGGCGAGGCGCTGGTGGAGCTGCTGGAGGGGCTGGCCGACCGGGCCTTCGGTCCCACCCCTGCCCTGGCCCGCGCCGGCTGGCGAGCCCCGGCCGTCACCCCCGTCACCCCCCAGGTCCCCACCTCCCCCTGAGCGAACCGGTGACGTCTGGTGCGAAATGGAGCACCAGGTGTCACCAGTTCGGGCGGGGGGGTTACGGCGTGGCGGCGAACTGGCCTTCGAGGCGGTCGGCGAGGCGGGCGATGGCCCGGACGGCCTCGGAGTCGGGGGCGGTGTCGAGCACGCAGCTCGAGGCCCGGTCGGCGGCCGGCACGGCGGCGTCCTCGGGGATGGCGATGAGCAGCTCGCAGTCCCGCTCGGCGGCGAAGGCCTCCATGCGCTCGACGTCGGCCTCGCTCGTGGCCCGGTTGCCGATGAAGGCGATGCGCTCGATGCCCAGCTCGAGGGCCAGCTTGTGGGTCCGGTCGGCGGTCATCATCACCTTGGCCGTGGGCTGGACGACGACCAGCAGGAGGTCGACGTAGCGCAGGGTGCCGCCCGCCCAGGAAAGGTGCTCGAGGCCGGCCTCCATGTCGGCCACCACGAACGTCCCGGGGAGCTCGTTCTCGATCCTCTCGATGAAGTCACGCACGGTGACATGGGCGGTGCCCGTTCAGCCGGATCCCGCTTTCTCGGCCATGGCCCCCAGCAGGATGGTGGTGCCGTCCGGGCCCGGGGTGCCGTACTGCTCGAGCAGCTGCATGGGGGTCAGGCCCTCGGGCACCCGCCGACGGGGCCCGGACTGGTCGAGGAACGGCCGCAGCCTGGCCGCCCCGTCCTCGCCCAGGCCGATGTTGGCGCCGAGGTTGGGGTCGGAGTCGCAGTCGATGGCGATGACGCGGTGGCCCTTGCGGGCCAGGGTGCGGGACAGGACGGCGGAGATGGTGGTCTTGCCCACCCCGCCCTTGCCGGAGATGCCGAGGCGCATGGCGGGGAGGCTACTGCCGATGCATGCCGGGCGGCTCCCCGCCGCACTCAGGGCAACAAGCGCCGGATGGGGTCTACCCAGCCCGAAGGGTCGGCGGGGTCGAGGGCGATGTCGGCGCCCAGGGGGACCACCCGCTCGGCGGTGACGGCGGCGACGGGCAGGAACCGGCCGCACGCCGCGGCCCGCAGCTCCATGACGAAGTCCCTGCCTTGCTCGCCGGTGGCGTCGATCACCACGACGGTGGGGATGAGCGAGCCGCACATCTCGGGCGAGATGGAGTCGAAGGCGCGGGTCTCGAACCGGCAGTCGCTCAGGTGGCCCTGCAGGGCACGGGTCTCGTCCTCGCCCACGCCCACGGTGAGGATGATCGACGGCGGCAGCCCGGCCAGCCGGCGGGCGCCACCCAGCTCGGCGGTGTAGTCGGCCTCCTTGAACGGCTCGTCGGTGGCGTAGTCGTTCAGGAAGGCGTCGGCGCCCGCCCGGGCCCGCAGGGCGGCGTCGGCAGTGGCCTGGTCCGTGGCCCAGATCTCCCAGGCCACGATCCCCAGGGCGATGTCGGTGTAGGTGATGGCGTAGAGGAACGACGGGTCGCTGCCCACCGGCTTCATGCCCAGGCCGGACAGTTCGAGGGCCACCTGTTCGAGGGCCTGGGTCTCCCGCGGCGGTGGCTCGTTGCGTATGGAGAAGGCCTGGGGGGATATGCGGAAGCTGGCCTGCCACCAGCCGTCGAGGAACAGGCAGTCCCCCTCGAGGTGCAGGCTCGGACCGAAGGCGGTGCGGGCCCCCTCGTGCACGAACGCGGCGATGACCTCGCTGTCTTCCACGGACGCAGCGTACCGGTGCCCGGTACGGTCCGGAGATCGAACAGGCCTTCTGCTACATCACCACCAGGGGGCGGCGGACGGGCCGACCGCACCGCATCGAGATCTGGTTCGCGCGGGAACCGGGAGCGCGCACCATCTACGTCCTGTCCGGGGGTCGCGACTGGGTCCGCAACGTCATGGCCGATCCCAAGGTGACGGTGCGGATCGGGAGCCGGGAGGGCGACGCCGCGGGGCGAGTGGTCGACCCCGATAGCGACGAGGACGCCATGGCCCGCCGCCTGGTCCTGGCCAAGTACCAGCGACCCGGCACCCATGACCTCGACCGCTGGGGCGCCAGCTCCCTGCCCGTCGCCTTTGACCTCAGCTTCGAGCCATGACGACGTGCGGGCCGATGCCGGGGATGTCGAACTCCTCGCTCACCACGTCGAACCCTGCCCGGCGGTAGAACCCGACGGCGACCTGGCGGGCGTTGCACCACAGCTCGCCACCGCCCGACGCGGCCACGTGCTCGACGCACGCCGCCACCAGGGCGGCACCGAACCCGGCGCCGCGGACGTCGGCCTCGGTGGCCATGCCCCGCAGCCGCCACCCTCCAGGCGGCCCGCCCGACCTGTCCTCGCGGTACAGCGAGGCGATGCCGACCAGCCGCTCGCCGTCGAACGCCCCGAAGTGGACGGTGTCCTCCAGGTCGTCGCCCGGGTAGACGGTCTCCCCGAAGCGCTGGGTGGGGCGCAGGATCCGGTGGCGCAGCGGGCGGATCTCCTCCGCCGCGACCGTTCGTATCAGGGCGCGCTCGGCAGCCAGGAGGGGCGGGACGCCTCGTAGGCGGCGATCTTCTCGGCGTGGCGGAGGCTGAGGCCGATGTCGTCGAGGCCCTCGAGGAACCGCATCCGGGTGAAGTCGTCCATCGGGAAGGTGGCCGAGACGCCCGCCGCCGGTGCCAGCAGCGTGCGGGACTCGACGTCGATGGTGACGACCACCGCGGGGTCGGCCTCGACCGCGGCCAGGAGCGCCTCGCCCACCTCGGCCTCGACCTGCACGGGGAGCAGGCCGGCCTTGGTGCAGTTGGTCCGGAAGATGTCGGCGAAGCGGGGGGAGACGACGGCCAGGAAGCCGTAGTCCTGCAGCGCCCAGACCGCGTGTTCCCGGGAGGATCCGGTGCCGAAGTTCGCCCCGGTGACCAGGACCGTGGCCCCCTCGTACCTGGGCTGGTTGAGGACGAAGTCGGGATCGGATCGCCACTCGGCGAACAGCCCCTGCCCGAAGCCCGTGCGCTCCACCCGCTTGAGCCACTCGGAGGGGATGATCTGGTCGGTGTCCACGTCGGACCGCCTGAGCGGGACCGCGGTCCCTGTGATCTGCCGTACGGGTTCCATGGCTCAGATGTCCTCTGGTGTGGCGAGGTGGCCGGTGATGGCCGTCGCCGCGGCCACGGCGGGGGAGACCAGGTGGGTGCGACCGCCCCGGCCCTGGCGGCCCTCGAAGTTCCGGTTCGACGTGGACGCGCACCGCTCCTGGGGCGCCAGCTTGTCGGGGTTCATGCCCAGGCACATGGAGCAGCCGGCGGCGCGCCACTCGAACCCGGCGGCGGTGAAGATGCGGTCGAGGCCCTCGGCCTCGGCGTCGGCCTTCACCTTCATCGACCCGGGGACGACCATGGCCCGCAGCCCGTCGTGCACCTTCCGGCCGTCGACGATGGCGGCCGCGGCCCGCAGGTCCTCGATGCGGGAGTTGGTGCAGGAGCCGATGAAGACGGTGTCGACGGCGACTTCCCGCAGCGGCGTCCCGGGCCGGAGCCCCATGTAGGTGAGGGCCCGCCGGGCGGCCTCGACCTCGCTGGGGTCGGTGAAGGCGTCGGGATCGGGGACCGCGCCGTCGATGGGCACGACCTGGGACGGGTTCGTCCCCCAGGAGACGTGCGGGCGCAGCGAGGTGGCGTCGATCACCACCTCCTTGTCGAAGACCGCGCCCTCGTCGGTGGCCAGGCTGCGCCAGTGCTCCAGGGCCGCCTCCCAGTCGGCGCCCGTGGGCGCGTGGGGCCGGCCCTCCAGCCAGGCGAAGGTCTTCTCGTCGGGCGCCACCATGCCGGCCCGGGCCCCGGCCTCGATCGACATGTTGCAGATCGTCATCCGGCCTTCCATGGACAGCGACCGGATGGTCGAGCCCCGGTACTCGATCACGTGGCCGACGCCACCGCTCGTGCCGATCCGGCCGATGAGGGCGAGGATGACGTCCTTGGCCGTGACCCCCGGGGGCAGGTCGCCCTCGATGGTGACGGCCATGTTGGCCGGCCGGCGCTGCGGCAAGGTCTGGGTGGCCAGCACGTGCTCCACCTCGCTGGTGCCGATGCCGAAGGCCAGGGCGGCGAACGCCCCGTGGGTCGACGTGTGGCTGTCCCCGCAGACGACCGTCATGCCCGGCTGGGTCAGCCCCTGCTCGGGCCCGATCACGTGGACGATGCCCTGGTTGGCGTGGCCCATGGGGTAGAGGGTCACTCCGAACTCGGCGCAGTTGACGGCCAGGGTCTCGATCTGCTTGGCCGAGACCGGGTCGGCCAGCGGCTGGTCGAGACCGATGGTGGGGGTGTTGTGGTCCATGGTGGCCACGGTGAGGTCGGGCCGGCGGACACGGCGACCGGCCAGGCGCAGCCCGTCGAACGCCTGGGGCGACGTGACCTCGTGGACCAGGTGGAGGTCGATGTACAGCAGGTCGGGCTCCCCCTCGGCCCGGTGGACGACGTGGCTCTCCCACACCTTGTCGCACAGCGTCCGTGGTTGCTGTCCCACATCCTGAGACGATAATCTCTCCATGTGGACACTGTAAGCGGGATCGGCGTGCTCGACAAGGCGGTTTCGCTCCTTGACGCGGTCGAGGCCGGACCCCGCACCCTGGCCGGTCTGGTGGAGGCCACCGGCCTCAGCCGGGCCACCGCCCACCGGCTGGCCGTCGCCCTGGAGGTCCACGGGCTGCTCGGCCGGGACGGGGCCGGCCGCTTCATCCTCGGTCCCCGCCTCACCGGCCTCGACCTGCCGGCCCTGGCCCGCCCCGCGCTGGAGGCGCTGCGGGACCGCACCGGTGAGAGCACCCAGCTCTACGTTCGCCGCGGCGACCGCCGCCTGTGCGTGGCCTCGCTGGAGTCACCCCACGGGCTGCGCACGATCGTGCCGGTGGGCGCCTCCCTGCCCCTCGACGTGGGATCGGCGGGCAAGGTGCTCAGGGATGACCCCGAGGCCGGGCAGCGGGGATGGGCCCAGAGCGTCGAGGAGCGGGAGCGGGGCGTGGCCTCGGTGAGCGCCCCCGTCCGGGGCACCGGCGGGGAGGTGGTGGCCGCGGTCTCGGTGTCAGGCCCTCTCGAGCGGACCACCCGGGCGCCCGGCCGGCGCTACGCCACCCCCGTCCAGGAGGCGGCGGCGGCGATCGGCGCCGCCCTTCAGCGGCAGACGTCCTCCGGCTGAGATCCGTCGACCTGGACGCCGTCGTAGAGCATGGCCCAGGGGGTGGGGTTCAGCAGCTGGGGGTCGTCGACCTCGTGCTTGGTGACCAGGATGACGTAGAGCCCGGCCGGGCTGGGCGGAGGCCCCTCGGCCACCGGCCCGTAGTCGCGAACCACCTCGGCGAAGATGCAGATGGGGCTGACGGTGATGAGCCGGGCGACGGTGGTGACCCGGTTCCCCGGGACCGCCTTGTAGCCGGCCAGGCCGTTGGCCACGTCGGTCCGGAAGGCGTCGATCTGGTTGAGAAGCTCGGGGCCGGTGTAGATGGCCTGCAGGCGGTCGGTGACCTCGGGGGTGATCCGCCGCTCCTCGACCAGGATGCGTTGCAAATCCCCCATGACGCCGTCCAGCCCGACCAGCACCCGGTTGACCAGCTCCTCCTCGTCGGAGGCAGCAGGCCGGGGGACGGTGGTGACCGGCGCCCCGGACAACTGCTGGTTGGAGCAGCCCACGGCGACCAGGAGAAGCGCCACCAGGAGGGCTTTCCGCATGGTCACATGCTATCTCATGCTGTATCGGACGAGCTAGGCCTCGATCTCCACGATCTCGACCTTGAGGTTGCCACCCGGCGCCTGGTACTCGACCACGTCGCCCTTGCGGTGCCCGAGCAGGGCCAGGCCCAGGGGCGAGGCGGGAGAGACCACGGCCAGGTCGGAGCGGCGCTCCTCGATGGAGCCGACCAGGTAGCGGTCGACGTCGTCGTCGCCCTCGTAGCGCAGGGCGACCACGCTGCCGGGGTTGACGGTGTCGGAGGCCTCGCTGGTGTCCACGATGACGGCGTTGTCGACCAGTGACTGGAGCTGGCGGATCCGGGCTTCCATGCGCCCCTGGTCCTCCCGGGCGGCGTGGTAGTCGGCGTTCTCCTTGAGGTCGCCGAGCTCGCGCGCCGTCTCGATGGCCCGGGCGATGTCGACCCGCCCCCGGGTGGTCAGGTCTTCGAGCTCGGCCTGGAGCCGGTCGTAGGCATCTCGTGAAAGGTGGGTCTCGGACATCTCAACGAGGCTAGCGCCCCCTAATTGCACCCCGGCCAGCGGCAGGGCACACTGGGAGGCGGCATGTCCCCCCGCACCATTTCCGTAATTCCCTGAGCGCACGCCGGCCGGCGTGTGCTCTCGACCGCCCGTACGGGCGGTCTTTCTCTTTCCCGCTGCTGTTCGGAGAGGCACAGAGCTCGTGGGTTACAAGATCGGCGTCATCGGCGGCGACGGCATCGGGCCCGAGGTGGTGGCCGAGGCCCTGAAGGTGGTGCGCGCCGTCGGCGTGGACCTGGACACGGTCGACTACGACCTGGGCGGGGCCCGCTGGCTCCGCGACGGCGAGGTCCTTCCCGAAACCGTGCTGGACGAGCTGCGGGAGCTCGACGCCATCCTGCTCGGGGCGGTCGGCCATCCCGACGTGCCGCCCGGCATCATCGAGCGCGGCCTGCTGCTGCGGCTCCGCTTCGCCCTCGACCTCTACATCAACCTGCGGCCCTTCGACGGGTTCTCCGTCGTCCGGGAGAACACCGAGGGCTCCTACGCCGGCGAGGGGGGCTTCCTGCGCAAGGGGACGGCGGCCGAGGTGGCCACCCAGGGTTCGGTGAACACCCGGATGGGCGTGGAGCGGTGCGTCCGCTTCGCCTTCGACCTGGCCCGGTCCCGGCCCCGGCGCCACCTGACCCTGGTCCACAAGACCAACGTCCTGACCTTCGCCGGCGACCTGTGGCAGCGGGCGTTCAACGACGTGGCGGCCGGGCACCCCGACGTGACCACCGACTACTGCCACGTCGACGCCGCCTGCATCCACCTGGTCGAGAACCCCGGGCGGTTCGACGTGATCGTCACCGACAACCTCTTCGGCGACATCCTCACCGACCTGGCCGGCGCGGTCACCGGCGGGATCGGCCTGGCCGCCTCGGCCAACCTCAACCCCGAGCGCACCGGCCCCTCGCTGTTCGAGCCGGTGCACGGCTCGGCCCCCGACATCGTCGGCACCGGCAGGGCCAACCCCCTCGCCGCCATCCGGTCGGCCGCTCTCATGCTGGGCTTCCTGGGTGAGGCCGACGCCGCGGCCCGGATCGAGGAATCCTGCGCCGCCACCGCCGGCCTGACCGGTACAACTGTGCCTACTCGAACGACAGCGCAGATCGGCGACGCGGTCGCAGAAAGGGTCTGAGGGCGATGCCACTGCAGAAGGTCGACAAGATCTGGATGGACGGGGAGTTCGTCGACTGGGACGACGCCAAGGTCCACATCCTCACCCACACCCTCCACTACGGCAGCGGCGTGTTCGAGGGGATCCGGGCCTACGCCACCAGCCGGGGCCCCGCCGTCTTCCGGCTGGCCGACCACGTCAACCGGCTGTTCAACAGCGCCAAGGTGTACCTGATCGACATCCCCTACACCCCTGACGAGCTGGTCGAGGCGATCAGGGAGACGGTGCGGGTCAACGACCTGGAGTCGTGCTACATCCGCCCCCTCGTCTACCTCGGGTACGGCGAGATGGGCCTCAACCCCCTGCCCTGCCCGGTGAACGTGTCGATCGCGGTGTGGCCGTGGGGGACGTACCTGGGCGACGAGGGGCTGAAGCACGGCGTCCGCATGAAGATCTCCACGTGGCAGCGCCACGACCCCAACGCCGTGCCCGTGGCGGCCAAGGGCGTCGGCATGTACGTGAACTCGTCGATGGCCAAGGTCGAGGCCCTCAAGGCCGGCTACGACGAGGCCATCCTCCTGTCGCCCCAGGGGTACGTCAGCGAGTGCACGGGCGAGAACCTGTTCATCGTCAAGAACGGCCGCCTGCTCACGCCACCAGTGGCTGCGGGGGCGCTGGAGGGGATCACCCAGCACAGCGTGGTCACCATCGCCCGGGACCTGGGCTACCAGGTGGCCGAGGCCAACCTGCTACGCACCGACCTCTACCTGGCCGAGGAAGCCTTCCTCACTGGGACCGCGGCCGAGGTGGT
>JBOGIE010000045.1:0-13252 GCA_050742435.1 Acidimicrobiales bacterium
GCTCCTGGCGCTGGCTGCGGTACTCCTCGTAGGCCTCCTCGGCGTGGCGGCGGGCGGTGCGCCGGGCCTCCAGGTAGCCACGCCATCCGCCCCCGTATTCCGTTCCCTTCCGGGAGTGCTCGTCCAGCTCGAGGACGCGGTCGACGGTGGCCTCGAGGAACGCCCGGTCGTGGGAGACGACCACGAGGCCGCTCTCGAGGTCGCCGACGAACCGCTCGAGCTGGGCCAGGCCGGCGAAGTCCAGGTCGTTGGTGGGCTCGTCGAGGAGGAGGACGTCGAAGCGCGACAGCAGGATGGCGGCCAGGGCGGCCCGGGCCGCCTGGCCCCCGGACAGGTCGCCCAGCTCGACGTCGAGGCGGTCGGCGGGCAGGCCCAGGTCCTCGCACACCTCGGCCGCCCGGGCCGGGAGGTCGGGCCCGCCCAGGCTCAGGTACCGCTCGAGGGCCACGGCGTAGCGGTCGTCGGCGCCCGCGTGCCCGTCGCCCAGGAGCCCGGCCGCCTGCTCCAGCTCGGCCTCGGCCGCGGCCACCCCGGTGCGCCGGCCCAGATAGGCCCGCAGCGTCTCACCCGGCTGCGGCACCGTCTCCTGAGGCAGGTAGCCGACGTTCATGGTGGGCGGCGACAGCGCCACCCGGCCGGTGTCCGGGGGTTCGAGCCGGGCGAGGATCCGCAGCAGCGTGGTCTTGCCCACCCCGTTGGGACCGACCACGCCGATGCGGGCCCGGGGCCCCACCACCAGGCTCACCCCGTCCAGGACGACGAACGCGCCCCGGGCCAAGGTGACGTCGGTGGCCACGAGGGTGGCGCCGGGGGAGGCCATGGCCCCGACCGTACCGGCGGGCAGGTCACACACCGGCTGGCGGCGGTAGGGTCCGCGCATGGACGTCGCCATCCGCCACAGCCCCTCGTTCGCCGCGGCCCGCGTCACCTTGGGGCCCAACGAGGGGGTGCGGGCGGAGTCGGGGGCCATGATGGCCATGTCGTCCGGGCTCGGGGTGGCGTCCAGCACCCAGGGCGGCGTGCTGAAGGGCCTGAAGCGTTCGTTCCTGGGCGGGGAGAGCCTGTTCGTCAGCACCTTCACCGCCCCGGCGTCGGGCGGCTGGATCGACGTGGCCCACCACCTGGCCGGCGACATCGTCGTCACCGCCATCGAGCCCGACCAGCCGATGTCGATCACCCGGGGTTGCTGGCTTGCCTCGGCCACCGGCGTGGACCTCGACACCAAGTGGGGCGGGTTCAAGAACCTCTTCGGCGGCGAGGGCGGGTTCCTGGTCCGGGCGTCGGGGTCGGGCACCGCCCTCCTCGCCTGCTACGGCGCCCTGGACACCGTGCAGCTGGCCGAGGGGGAGTCGGTCACCATCGACACCGGCCACGTGGTGGCCTTCGGCCCCACGGTCCAGAGCCAGATCCGCAAGGTGGCGGGCGGTGTCGTGCAGACCCTCAAGTCGGGCGAGGGCCTCGTGTTCGACTTCACCGGGCCCGGCTGGGTGATGACCCAGTCCCGCAACCCGGCCGCCCTGGAGGCGTGGATCAAGGCCATCATGCCCGGCGAGACGGGCGGGGCGGGCGGGATGCTGGGCGGCATCCTGGGCGGCCGCTGACGGCGATGTTCGCTGTGACCGACGCCACCGGCGCCGTGGAGCCGCTGGCGTCGATGCGCCGATGACCGACGCCGCCGGCGCCGTCGAGCCGCTGGCGTCGATGTTCGCTGTGACCGACGCCAACAAGCCGCTGGCGTCGGTGGCCGGCGAGGCGCTCAACCGCGACATCAAGCTCCTCGTCGGCCTCCTGGGCGAGACGCTCGTGCGCCACGAGGGCCAGGAGCTGCTGGAGCTGGTCGAGCGGGTCCGGTCCCTGAGCAAGGCCGCCCGCGACCCCTCCACCGACTCCACCGCCACCGCGGCCGAGCTGGACGCCCTCCTGTCCGGCGTCGACCTGCCCACGGCCACCCAGCTGGTCCGGGCCTTCTCCTCCTACTTCCATCTGGCCAACATCGCCGAGCAGGTCCACCGGGCCGACGAGCGCACCCAGCTGGCCGCGGCCGAGGGCCCCCTGAGCCAGGCCATCGAGGAGGTCGGCGCCGCCGGCGTGCCGGGCGACGAGGTGCGCCGCCTGCTCGACCGCATGGAGCTGCGGCTGGTGCTCACCGCCCACCCCACCGAGGCGGTCCGCCAGTCCATCCTCGGCAAGCGGCGGCGGATCGCCGAGCTGTTGGAGCACCTGTCCGACCCCCGGGCCACCGAGGACGACCGGCGCCGGGCCCAGCGCCATGTCGCCGAGCTGGTCGACCTCATCTGGCAGACCGACGAGCTGCGGCTCAAGCGGCCCACCCCCAGCGAGGAGGCCACCTTTGTCGCCTTCTACCTCGACGACCTCTTCGGCGCGGTCGTCCCCGACCTGCTGGACGACCTGGCCGCCCACCTGGCCCGGCTGGGGATCGAGCTGCCGCCCCGGGCCCGGCCGGTGCGCTTCGGCACGTGGGTCGGCGGGGACCGCGACGGAAACCCCAACGTCACGCCCGAGGTCACCCTCGAGGTCCTCGGCCTCCAGCGCCGCCTGGCCCTGGGCAAGCTCACCGCCGCGGTCGAGGACCTGGTGCGGAAGCTGAGCACGTCCACCCGCATCGCCGCCATCTCCCCGGCCCTGGAGGCCAGCCTGGCCGCCGACCGCGAGGCCATGCCCGACGTGTACGCCCACTACGGCAGCCTCAACGCCGAGGAGCCCTACCGGCTCAAGTGCTCCTACGTCCTCCGGCGCCTGCGCAACACCCGCCACCGCCTGGCCGAGGGCGCCCCGCCCCGGCCCGGCCTGGAGTACGCCGGCACCGACGAGCTGCTCGACGAGCTCGAGCTCATGCGGGCGTCGATGATGCAGAACCGGGGCGACCTGGTGGCCCGGGGCACGCTCGACCGGGTGATCCGGGTGACGGCGGCGTTCGGCATGTCGCTGGCCACCATGGACATCCGCGAGCACGCCGATCGCCACCACGTCGCCGTGGCCGCCCTCGTCGACCGCCTGGAGACCGGAGCCACGCCCTATGCCGAGCTGTCCCCGGCCGAGCGCACCAAGCTCCTGTCGGCCGAGCTGCAGTCGCCCCGCCCCCTCAAGTCGCCCGCCACCCGGCTGCACGGTGAGGCCGAGGAGATGCTCTGCCTCTTCGAGACCGTCCGGGAGGCGCTCGACCTCTTCGGCGACGAGGCCATCGAGAGCTACATCATCTCCATGACCCGGGGCAGCGACGACGTGCTGGCCGCCGTGGTCCTGGCCCGGGAGGTGGGTCTGGTCGACCTCACCGCCGACGTGGCCAGCATCGGGTTCGTCCCCCTACTGGAAACGGTCGACGAGCTGCGCAACGCCGGCCCCCTGCTCGACGAGCTGCTCACCGACCCCGGCTACCGGCGGCTCGTGGCCCTGCGCGGCGACGAGCAGGAGGTCATGCTCGGCTACTCCGACTCCAACAAGGACGCCGGCATCACCACGTCGCTGTGGGAGATCCACCGGGCCCAGCGGGCGCTGCGCGACGTCGCCCAGCGCCACCGGGTGCTGCTGCGGCTGTTCCACGGCCGGGGCGGGACGGTCGGCCGGGGCGGCGGCCCCACGGGCGACGCCATCCTGGCCCAGCCCTACGGCACCCTGGACGGGGCCATCAAGATCACCGAGCAGGGCGAGGTCATCTCCGACAAGTACGGCCTGCCCACCCTGGCCCGGCGCAACCTGGAGTTCGCCACCGCCGCGGTGGTCAAGGCCTCCCTCCTGCACCGCGAGTCCCGCGTGCCGCTGCGGGTCATCGAGGACTGGGACGAGGTCATGGACGTGGTGTCGGCCGGCGCCCATGCCTGCTACCGGCAGCTGGTCGACGACCCCCGGCTCATCGACTACTTCCGGGCCTCCACCCCGGTCGAGGAGCTGACCGAGCTCAAGATCGGATCCCGTCCCATCCGCCGGGCCGGGGGGATCCAGGGGCTGGAGACCCTGCGGGCCATCCCGTGGGTGTTCGGGTGGACGCAGTCCCGCCAGATCGTCCCCGGCTGGTTCGGCGTGGGCGCCGGCGTCCAGCGGGCCCGGGCCGAGGGGTGGTCGGAGCGCCTGGCCGGCATGCACCGGGAGTGGCACTTCTTCCGGACGTTCGTGTCGAACGTGGAGATGGTGCTGTTCAAGACCGACCTCGACATCGCCCGGCGCTACGTCGAGCGGCTGGCCGACCCGTCGCTCCACGACATCTTCGAGCGCATCGCCGACGAACACCGGCGCACCGTGGAACAGGTCCTGTGGCTGACCGGCCGCGACCGGCTCCTCGACCACCACCCGCTCCTGCGCCGCACGCTGGAGATCCGCGACGCCTACCTCGACCCCATGAGCTACCTCCAGGTGTCGCTGCTGTCCCGCCTGCGCAGCAGCGAGGAGGACGACCCCGAGCTGCGGCGGGTGCTCGCCCTGACCGTCAACGGGATCGCCAACGGCCTGCGCAACACGGGCTGAGTGGTTAACGACCGTTCCAGCCGGGGATGAGACATGGGGAACCGTGAGCACCTACGACGAACTCATCGCCGAAGCCGACGAGGACTATGCCCAGGGCCGCTACAAGGAGGCCCACATCAGGTACGGGCACGCGGTCTCCAGTGGTACGTCGCGGAACGACTACTGCCGGCAGATGCGGGGCATCTGCTCCCGCCACGTGGCCGAGCAGCGCATGCAGCTGGCCGAGGAGAACCCCAGCATGCGCCAGACCTACCTCGACCAGGCGGCGCGCTGGCTGGCCAAGTCCGAGGCCAACCTGAATTCCGCCTTCGACGAGTCGGCCGAGTTCCAGCTCGGCCACATCCGCCTCGAGCAGGCCCGGACCGAGGAGACCATCGCCCGGTTCATGGAGATGTGCGGGGGCGACCCCGGCCGCCGCCTGTCGGTGGCCAGCACCTACCGCGAAGAGGGCCTGGAGATGCTGGCCGGCGCGTAGCTCGTTCACGACGTCCCCGGGCGAGCCCTTCGGCCGGTAGGGTGACGCCATGGCTGAGGCGGACACCAACCTGGACCTCCTGCGCCAGGCGTACGAGGCGCTGGCCGGAGGAGACTTCGGGACGCTGATGGGCCTGCTGGCCGACGACGTCAAGGCCCACGTGCCGGGCCGCAGCCCCGTGGCGGGCGACTACGACGGCAAGGCGGCGGTGGGCGGCTACGTGGCCAAGCTGGGCGAGCTGTCGGGCGGCACGCTGCGGTTCGAACCCCACGACGTGACCGCGTCCGAAGCCCATGGCGTGGGCCTGGTGCGGGACCTGGCTGAGCGGGATGGCAAGACGCTGGCCATGAACAACGTCCACGTCTGGCACTTCGCGTCCGGGAGACTCGCCGAGATCTGGGTCTTCCCGGGCGACCTCTACGCCTGGGACGACTTCTGGTCCGACTGACGCGATCGGGTCGGCGGGGTCGGTAGAAGGAAAGGGGCCGCCTCAGCCCGATGGCTCGGGTGGGTTGGCGATGCAGCCGGCGTCCCGGCCGAGGTGGCGAAGGCCGGTGAGGTCGGACCGGGAGAACCCCGTGGGGCGGATGGTCTGCTGGGCGGCGTCGGGGTACATGAGCGAGCCCTCGTCGCGGGTGTGGCCCAGGCCGACCACGTGGGCCAGCTCGTGGAGGATGATCCGCCCCCAGGTGATGTTGTTGCGGCCGATGGGCCCGTTCCCCGTGCCGGCCGGCGGACCGAACCCGTCGCCGATGGGCTCCTTGGTGGTCTCGTCGTTGTAGGCGTCGACGTTGAAGCGCAGCCGGGCCGAGACCACCACGTCGCCCACCCGCACGGGCACGGTGTTGCCCAGGATCTGCTGCTCTCCGGACGTCTGAGACTCCGGGAAGTGCTCCCACACGATGAGGATCGGCGCCCACCGCCCGGGGTAGCGCTCCGGCACGTAAGGGCCGCGCCGCATGTTCTCGTCGGTCAGGCCGTCGTCGACGAACGTGATCCCCGTCGCCTGCCCGATGCGCTTGAACGCCTCCCGCACGTTCTCCACCACGAAGGCGGGGGCGGCGGCGCCGTTCTGGATGTAGTGGACGGGCTCGCAGGGGTTGAACCGGGCGGGCGTGCAGCCGTCGGCGGCCACGTGCAGGAAGGTGTAGGTGATGGGCAGGCGGGCGATCTCGTTGGGCAGGAGGCCGCGCACGCCGAGGGTGTCGACGTGGCCCTCGGCCGGGCAGGCGTCGAGCGGGGGTGCGGTGGTGTCGACGGCCAGCGGGTCGACCTCGGGCCCGCCGCCCCCGCCGCCGCACGCGCCGAGGGTGAGCAGGGCGATCGTCAGGCCCGCCGCCATCCGCCGTCTTCTCATCGTGCGCAGTCCATGACTGTCGTGGCCAACGATACTCAGGCGGGCGGACGCTCGAACAGGTGCCAGCGGTGGTGGGCCAGGGCGGGGGCGAGCGGGCCCGGAACGAACCGCTCCCAGGACGCCAGCCGGGTGATGCGGTCCTCCATCGTGGGGTCGTCGCCCTTGAGATGGGGCACGATCGACCACGCCCACGCCTTGCCCTCCGACGCGTGGCCCCGGCGCAGGATCCTGGCGATCGGCACCGACGTGTCCGGGAACGGGGGGATGTCGAACAGGCCGGTGCCCACCGGCCGCAGGCCGGCCCGCGACGCGGCGGCCACCGCCCCCTCCCGGTCCAGGGCGTCCTCGTTGAGCTCGGTGCGGAACAGCTCCTTGTGCCACAGGCGGGCCCGAAGCTGCATGAACACGTTCTTGTTGGGGACGCAGCACAGCACTGCCTTGCCCGCCCACCGGGCCTGGGCGGCGAGGACCGCCCACGGGTCGTCGTACCACCACAGGGCGGCGAAGCTGAAGACCAGGTCGTAGTCGGCCGGCAGCCGGTCGGGCCAGGTGGACGGGTCGGCGCCGTCGACCAGGTGGAGCTCGGGCTCCAGGCCCAGCTCGGCCCACTGAGCCCGCACCGCCTCCAGGCGCTCGGCGTCGTGGTCGAGCAGACCCACCCGCAGGCCGGCCCGGGCGCAGAACACGGCGTCGAGGCCGGGGAAGCCCATCATCCCGAACGCGGGGGCGTGGAGCACGCTGGTGGCGCCGGTCCGCTCGACCGCCGAGGCCAGCACGTCTCGGAGGGCGAACCGCTCGTAGACCGTGCCCAAGCCCTCGTCGGGGTCGTCGACGTAGTTGCGCCAGTCGAACCCGTGGGCGGTCGATCGCCGGGCCGCCAGCCAGGCACCGGCGTCGCGCACGCCCGGATCGACGTCGATCTGTGGCCGCCAGCCCAGCTCCGTCGCCGCCCGCTCCCAGGAGTACGCCCGGTCGACGGTGAGGACGTCCACCGCATGCCGGGCGAGGAGGCGCACCGGCCCGGCAGGCAGGCGGAAGCTGGGTGCCGGCAGCCCCGCCCCCTCGGCCAGCAGGGCGAAGATGCGCCCGACCGGCGTGGCTTCGGGCCCCCCGAGCACGTAGACGCCCGCGCCGCGGTCGCCGAGGGCGACCAGGCCGCGTACCAGGTCGTCGACGTGGAGCAGGTGGATGCGGTTGCCGCCGTCACCCGGGAACCAGCGCACGCCCCGGGACATGAGGCGCACGGCCCGCGACAGCATCCCCTTCTCGTCGCCCGGGCCGTAGGTGATCGTGGGCCGGGCGATGGCGGTGGGGCCGCCGGTCCAGGCCGACACCAGCTGTTCGGCGGCCAGCTTGGCCCGGCCGTAGGCGGCGATGGGCCGGGGCGGGCTGGTGTGGTCGGCGGGCCAGGTCTGGTCCCAGCCGTAGACCGACGTGGAGCTGACGTGGACGATGCGGGTGCCGGGTTCCAAGGCGGCGAGCAGGTTGGCGGTGCCCGTGACGTGGGCGGCGTGCAGCTCCGGCCCCTGCTCGCGGTAGCTCCCGGCCAGGTGGAAGACCAGCTCGGCCCCGGCCGCCGCCCGGCGGAGGCTCTCGACGTCGCCCACGTCGCCCCGCACGGCCTCGACGCCGGCCGGCAGCCGCTTGGCCGCTCCGTCCGAGCGGACGAGGGCCCGGACCTTGCGGTCGCCCGCGGTGAGGCTGCCCAGGAGGTGGCGGCCGATGAAGCCGGAGCCGCCGGTGACGAGGATCAAGACGCGGTGACCGGGATGCGCCTGGGTGCCTTGACCATGCCCGCGGCCATGCGGGCCGCCGCGGTCGGCTCGGCCAGCAGGTTGGTGTAAGCGGCGTTGGCCAGGGGGCAGGCGCAACGGCGCTCCCGCATCCACGCCCGGAACTCCTCGGCCTGGGCCGAGTACCAGACCTTGCGGAAGTCGAGCCCGTGGTCGCGAAGGTTGCCGAACGACCGGGCCAGGACGCAGCACGACCATACGTCGCCGTCGGCCCCGATGTGGACGGACAGGAAGCCGGCGTGGCAGACCGGCATGGCCGTGGCGTCGCCGTCCAGGAACCGGGTCACCCTCGCGTAGTACTCGTTGCGGATGGTCCGGGCCATGCGGGCTACGGCGCCCTTGGCCGACTCCTCGGCTTCGAGCACGGCGGCGGCGGCCCGCCCGAAGTTCGACGACCGCGGCGCGATGCCCGTGCCGATCGTCTGCAGCTCCACCCGCTCCTCGGCCGGCTCGGCGATGTAAGAGTCGGCGCCCAGCGCCGACAGGCCGCGGGCGATGGCGGGGAAGTCGCCCTCGTTCTCGTTGGACACCACCGTGTGCACGCCGACGGTGAGGTTGGGCAGGTTGAGGCCCCGCAGGCCGGCCAGGGTGTCCATCAGGCGGGAGTAGGAGCCCTCGGCGCCGCGGATGACGTCGTGGCGCTCGGGGACGTGGTGGTCGATCGACAGGTTGATGACGACCTGGGTGCCCGGGCTGCCGGTGCAGATGCGTTCGACCCCCGCCACCACCCGCTTGGTGAACCACCCGTTGGTGGGGATGTTCACCACGGCCGGCTGGCAGATGCGGACGGCCGACAGGACGATGTCGGGCAGGTCGCCCCGCAGGAAGGGCTCGCCGCCGCTGAACGTCATCCACGCCGGGGCCCGCCCCAGGGACTCGAAGACCTTGGTCCACTCCTCTGCACTCAACTCGACGACCTTGCGGTCGTAGACGTTGCACGTCAGGCACGTGAAGTTGCAGCGGAAGTTGGTGCTCACCGTGACGTTCACCGGCAGCAGCCGGGGCCAGCCCCGGGCCCGCCAGGAGCTAGCTGTGCTGAAAGCCCATGCCGTTCGCGTCAGGCGCCGGAGCCTTGGTGCTCTCGACCATGGCCCAGACATGGTTCTCCTTCCCCTGCAGGTAATCGAGGCGGGCCAGCAGCCTGGCCCAGGCCTCCATGCCCACCGCGGACGCCGTCCACGCTAGCTGCGTGGGGCGCATGCCCCCGGGCTCGGTGCGGATGTCGTACCAGAGCTCGCTGCCCAGGAGACCGAGGCGCAGGCTGGGCACGGCGTAGTGCTGCCGGCGACGGAGCCACAGGTGGCCGGTGTGGACCTGGCGCCGCTGGCTGACGAAGTCCTCCTTCGTGCCCGGGCCCCGGTTCCAGACGATGGCGTCGGGCACGTAGACCGACCGCCAACCCTTCTGCTCCAGCAGGGCCTGGAAGCAGGCCTCGTCGACCGAGGTCCGGGGCAGCGAGACCAGGGCCTCGGCCCGCAGGGCGATCATCTCGCCCAGCTTGGGCTGGTGCAGCGCCAGGCGGTGGTGCAGCCGCCAGAGCAGGTGGGTGGCATGGCCGATCTTGGTGGTCGGCGCGTTGACCGGGACCGGCCGCCCGCCGGCCAGGCCGACACCTGGTTCCTCCAGGGCCCGCACCACCTTGGCGATGGCGCCCCGCTCGGGGAGGACGTCGCCCGACACGACCACCATCACCGGCGTGGAGAGCTGGGCGAGGCCGAAGTTGACCGCCGACACCTTGCCCGACCGCTCCCGCTCCACGTACACTCGCACCCTGTCCGGGTGCCGGGCGGACACGCGGGTGGCCGTGGCGATCGTGCCGTCGTGACACCCGCTGGCCACCACCACGACCTGGGCGACGTCGGGCTCCTCCAGCAGCCGGTCGAGCAGCGGGCCGATGTTGGCCCCGTCGTTGTGGGTGGGCACGACGATCCCGGCCGTCCCGGCCGCGACAGGCCCCGGCGCCGCCAGTCCCCGCCGCTCCGTTGTGACGTGCTCGCCCACTGACCCCCCGTCGAGTCCGGCGCCAGATACTAGGTGTCCCGCCCGCGGCGCGGGTGTCCCGGCTGCGGCGCGGCTCGGTCAGGCCGGCACGAGCTCGTCCGACTCGTTGAAGTACACGCAGTGCGGGTCGAGGCGCTCACCCGTCGGATGGACCCACCGGCCGGTGGCCGGCGGCGGGCGCTCGCCTGGTGGCGCGGCACGCCCGCAGCTGGGCAGCCTCCTCCCCCGACGGTCGGTGAAGATCACGCCGTCCGGATGGTCGGCATTGCCGGTGATCCCCAGGCCGCCCCGGTGGTGCAGTCGATGATGGTGCTGCACAGAGCGATGAGATTCGCCGTATCGGTGGCCCCGCCGTCTTCCCAATGGGTGATGTGGTGCACGTGCAGCCACCGGCTCCGGTCGCACCCGGGGACCCGGCATCCCCGGTCCCGCTCCTCGATCACGATGCGCGTCCGGTCGGGCACGGTGCGGAAGGCTCGCCCGACACTCACCGGCCGCCCGGCCTCCTCGAACACGGCCCGGACCCGGCTGTCACAGCTCAGGAACCGCCGCATGCCGTCGGGCACGCCCGGGCCGAGGTGGAGGTGGCCCCGGCCGTCGGTGTCGAGGTGCAGGAGGACCAGGTGACGGTCGCGGTGGGGCCGGACCACCGCGCCGGCGGTGAGGGACTTCTCGGCCACGGCCACCAGGGCGTCGGCCCACGACACGTCGGCTGGGCAGGGGTGGGGGCCGGGCCCGTGCTCGCCCGCCCGGAACAGCTCGTCGCGAGCCTCGGCCAACGCCCGCTCCACGACCGCCCCTTCGTCGGCGGGCAGGACAGCTGACAGCCGCCACTTCCCAGTCTCGTCACAGCCGAAGCTCACCCGCCGCGCTTCCTCCTCGTCGGGCTCCTTGGTTGGTGTGTCGGCGAACGAGTACCTGCCCAACACCCGGCGCAGCTGGGCCACCGTGGCCGAGCGAGCCAGTTGGGCGACCTCGGCGTCGATGTTCGCCGGCGCCTTGTGGCACACCACCGCCACCTGGTCCTCGCTCAGCTCCCCGGCGTCGAACGCCGTCTTGGTCTGGGGCAACTCATGCAACCGGCTCGCAGTGCGCACCAGAGCGCGGGCATGGGCGGGGGACAGGCCGCATTGCCATGCCACCCATTGGGAGGCGGAGTGGATGCCGGGAATCTGCCACACCTCCGTCTCCAGCACCTGGGCGATGAGCCCGGCCAAGCGGGCGGCGGCGGCGTTGAGCTCGCCGCAGGCCTCGGCGATCTCGGCTTCCAGCCGCTTCGCCTCCGTCTCCCGGTCCGCCCGCTGTTCCACACCCTCATTGTACCAAACATACGTTCGATATACAACGAAAAACATGCGAATCACGGAAGCTTTTTCTGGGCCCTCCTGACGACGATTTGGTCACGCAGCGACCTTTCCGCCCGTCCGTTGGTGAGGCAACTTGAGTTCGAAGCGGGCGGCGGCGACATCACAGGGCGAGGGCGGCATCGGCAAAGTGGAACCCGCGTAGGCCCGTCACCGGTCGTCGGGGAGCCTGCATTCCTCCTTTTCCATGGAGACTGCGCTGACCTGCGCTGATCGCTCCGGGCCGACCTCGTCGAGGGAGGCGTCGAGGGTCTTGTCGTCTGGGCTTTCGCTCCCCAGATGACCCTGCCCCGGTCGTGTTGACCACGAGGGTCAGTACTTGTGGTGCTTGCGCCAGGACGTCGACCACGTTGACGCCGCCGAGGCGCACGAGGCGCTGGATGCGGACGTGACACGCCGGGCTGAGGACGTCCCGATTCGCCGGTGTGGAAGCCCTTGAACCCTGGTCCCGGTCCGTGCGCGTCACCCGGATGCCCAAAACCGCCCCCTCAGCCCGTGGCCACGGGCCTCCCGCCCCTACCGGGCGCACAGGAGGGTCAGGAGATTCTCGCTTACTCGACCAGGTCGGTGGTGCGGGTGGTGAAGGTGCCGAACTCGAAGGCGGGAAGGTAGGGGCTCGGATCGGCGGACCAGTCCAGACGGGCGATCTGCGCGGTGCTGCGGCGGCCGGTCAGGGCGCGGAAGAGCTCGAAGGGCGACACGTCCAGGGTGGCGACCGCGCCTGCCTCTCCGTCCGGGCCCACGACCCAGGACCGCACAGGCGTGCGGATCTCCACCGGCCCCACGCCGGCCCCGGCCATTTTCCGGTGCATGAATTCCCGCACGAGGAAGTCGAGGACCAGGAGCAGCGCCTCGGTGTCCCGGGCGCCTGGTCGGTCCAGCGCCCCCCGGACGTCGTGCTCGTGGGCGGTAACGTCCAGCACCCAGATCGTCTGCAGGGGGCTCGGCAGGCGTTCGTCGGCGGAGGCTTCCAGCGGAGGAGCGACGGTGGACCATTCCTCGAGCAGCTCGGCGATCGTGCGCTCCCTGCGCTGGTCCACCTGGGCGTCGGCCCATGCCGCGGTGGTCACGCCGTCCAGCCGTCCGGCGAGGGCATCGGCGCAGGCTCCGGCCAGGTGGGCGACGACGTCGCGCACGGCCCAACCGGGGCAGGCGGGGACCGGCCGGTCGGCGCCCGCCGCCCCCAGTGGACCCACCAGCTCGGAGATCCGCAGGCGACCGGCCCGGTACAGCGCGCCGATCTCCGCCATGGCCGGGAGTGTAGGTCCGTGACGGTCGTGGAGACCGAGCGGCTGCGGCTCCGACCCTGGTCCGGCAAAGACCTCGACGCGCTGGCCGACATCTTCGCCCGGCCCGAGGTGTGGCGGTACCCGTTCGGGCGGGCGTTCACCCGGGAGGAGTCGGAGGAGTTCCTCCTGCGCCAGCTCGACCACTGGGACGCCCACGGGTTCGGCTCCTGGGCGGCCGAGCTGCGGCCCGGCGGCGACCTGATCGGCTACATCGGCCTGGCGGTGCCCACCTGGCTGCCGCAGATCCTCCCCGCGGTCGAGGTGGGCTGGCGGCTCCATCCCCACCACTGGGGACAGGGGCTGGCCACCGAGGGCGGCCGGGCCAGCCTGGACCACGGGTTCGACACCCTGGGCCTCGACCGCATCGTCGCCATCTACATGCGGGAGAACGTGGCGTCCGCCCGGGTGATGGACAAGCTCGGGATGCGGGAATGGACGACGACCACCGACCCGGAGCGAGGCACGGCGCTGGTCGTGCGGGAGATCACCCGGGC
>JBOGIE010000046.1:0-13212 GCA_050742435.1 Acidimicrobiales bacterium
AACTATCTATCCTCCTATCCTCCCACGCCCGGCGAGCGTGGTCCCAAGCTCGTCCACAGCCTCCGGGGAAACGGCGGTCCGCAGGGCCCGGTCGAACGCCCTCCGGCGGGCCGCTGCCGCGACGCATGCCGGGGACCCGGCGCACAGCCACGCGCCCCGGCCGGGCGACGTGCGCCCCACCGCCAGCCCCCCGCCGGGCTGGGCGACCACCCGGACCAGCTCGTCCGGGGACGCCACCCTGCGGCAGCCGACGCAGGTGCGCCGCGGCGCTATGCCGGTGTCTCCTCGGGTTGGTCCTGCGGCGCCTCCTGAGCCTCGGCGGCGGGCGGCGGTCCGGGCGCGGCGGCCTGGCTGTCGGCTCCGTCCCCGCTCGAGTCGTCGGGCTTGGCCTCCTCGGCCTCGGCCGGAGTCGACCACTCCTGGGCGGACACGGCCTCGCCCCCCTCGGCCGGCTGCCAGACCATCTCGCCGGCGTCGTTGGTGACCCACTCACCCTCGGCCCACTCCTCGCCGGCGTAGCCCGCCTCCTCCTCGGCCAGTTGGCTCTCGCTCTTGATGTCGACCCGCCACCCGGTGAGGCGGGCGGCCAGGCGGGCGTTCTGGCCCTCTTTGCCGATGGCCAGCGACAGCTGGTAGTCGGGGACGATCACCTCGGCGGTGCCGGTCTCCTCGTCGATGCGGACCTCTTTGACCTTGGCCGGCGAGAGGGCCTTCATCACGAACTCCGAGGGATCCTCGGAGAAGGGGACGATGTCGACCTTTTCGCCCCGCAGCTCGTTGACCACCATGCGCACCCGGGCCCCCCGGGCGCCCACGCAGGCCCCGACCGGGTCGACGTTGTGGTCGTTGGACCACACCGCGATCTTGGTGCGGTGCCCGGGCTCGCGGGCCACGGCCTTGAGCTCGACCACCCCGTCGGCGATCTCGGGGACCTCCAGCACGAACAGCTGCTTGATGAGCCCGGGGTGGGTGCGGCTGACCACGATCTGAGGGCCCTTGGTGGTCTTGCGAACCTCGACGATGTAGGCCTTGAGCCGGGCGCCGTGCTCGTAGCGCTCGTAGGGGACCTGCTCGGCCTGGGGCAGCAGGGCCTCGACCCGGCCGAGGTCCAGCAGGGTGTAGCGCTGGTCGTTCTGCTGGATGATGCCGGTGACGATGTCGCCCTCCCGACCGGCGTACTCCTCGTACTTCATCTCCCGCTCGGCCTCGCGGATGCGCTGGAGGATCACCTGCTTGGCCGTCTGGGCCGCGATACGCCCGAAGTCGTCGGGGGTGTCCTCCCACTCCCGCACGACGTTGCCGTCCTCGTCCAGTTCCTGGGCGTAGACGTGCATCTCGCCGGTGTCCGGGTCGATGGTGACGAAGGCCTCCTCGGCGGCCTTGGGCATGCGCTTGTAGGCCGAGACCAGGGCGTTGGCCAGGGCCTCCAGCAGGGTGTCGACGGAGACCCCCTTCTCCCGCTCGATCACCTGGAGGGCTTCCATGAGTTCGAAATTGGCTGCTGTCATGACGCTCGTCCCATCTTCTTTGCCCCGGTCTTCTTTGACGGAGTCTTCTTCTGGGTGGACGGCCACACGAACACGGTGCGGGCCCTTTCGACGTCGGCATAGGCCAGGCGCCGCCCGGCCACCACCACCCCCTCGTCGTCCGCCGTCTCCAGGATCCCGGCCACCCGGCGGTCGCCCTCGACGCCGGGGCGGGCCTTGACCGCCACCTCGGTGCCCACGAACCGCCGGAAGTGCGCAGGGGTGCGCAGGGGACGCTCGACCCCCGGGCTGGAGACCTCCAGGCTGGACTGCGCCCCCATCAGGTCCTCGCGGTCGAGGACCTCGTTCACCAGCCGGGTAGCCTCGGTGACCCCGTCCATGTCGATGCCGCCGGCTCGGTCGACCTGGTCGCCTGGGCCGCCTGGGCCGACCAGCAGGTCGACCTGGTCGCCTGGGCCGACCAGCAGGTCGACCGTGACCCGCAGGACGCCTCCCTGGCGCTCGACGTCGACCAGCTCGAAGCCCCGGGCGGAGAGGTGAGGCTCGACCACCGAACGGACGCGCTCGTCCCCGTGCTGGTCGGTCACCTCGCTCTCCTCTCCTTGCTGGCAAACAAAAGCGTGGGCACTGCCCACGCTCGGTCACCACCCAATGTCGACGACAGATTCGGCGTCCATTCTAGCCACGGTCACCAGCGGTAGCTGATCACCCGGAAGGACTCGGCGTAGGCGTCGCCGTGCGCTCGCCGGCGGCGGCCATGTGCTCGGCCACGCCCGCGCCTACGTCCCAGCCCTCGTCGACCCAGCAGGCCACTGTGGCCCCGGGGCGGCCGGGCCGGGGTCGGTCACCGGCCGGAGAAGGCGGCCGCCACCCGGAGGGTCGTGCCCTCGGCCGCGGCCATGACCTCGGTGGTCGGCCCCCCGGCGATCAGGCGGCGGGCGCCCGCCACCAGGGCGTCGAGGTCGTCGTCGGATCGCCACGGCTCGTGGTGGAACATGCACAGACGGCGGGCGCCCGACTCCCGCGCCACGCGCACCGCGTAGTCGACGGTGCAGTGCCCCCAGTCGGCCTTGGCCGCGAACTCGGCGTCGGTGTACTGCGCCTCATGGACCAGCAGGTCCACGCCGTCGCACAGCTCGAGCACCCCGTCGGCGACATGGTCCAACCCCGGTGGGGCCTGGTGGTCGCTCACGTAGGCCAGCGTGGCCCCTGCCCACTCCACGCGGTACCCCACGCTCGGGCCCCGGTGGGGCACGGGCCGGACCATCACCGTCGCCCGTCCGATCGACAGCTCGTCGCTGGCCACCTCATGGAACCGGAGGTCGGCGAGGAACTCGTCGAGGGGCAGCGGGAAGTAGGGCGGCTGCACCAGCCCGGCGAAGGCCTCCCGCAGGGTGCCCGACTCCTGCCGGGGGCCGTAGACGTCGAGCTCGGTCCCCGGCTGGTGCACGGGCTCGAAGAACGGGAACCCCTGGACGTGGTCCAGGTGCAGGTGGGTGACGAGGGCGGACGCGCAGAACGGCCGGCCCGGCCGCCGGTGCCGGTTGTGGTCGACCTGGGCCACCCCCGTCCCGAAGTCGAGGAGGATCGGCGGCTCACCCTCCACGTGCAGCGACAGCGACGCGGTGTTGCCCCCGTAGCGCTGGTTGGCGGGCGACGAGTTGGGGAACGAGCCCCGCACGCCGTGGAACGTCACCCTCATCCGGCCCGCCCCTCGTTGCCCTGGTTCACGTCACCGCCTTCCCGCCGGAGCGGACAGCGTACGGGAAACCGGCGGGACGGGGGGTCAGCCGATTGCCGCCTCGATGGCCAGGGCCAGGATGACGAGCACCGCGCACACGCCGAGCCCCTGGATGGCCTTCCGGATCCGACGGTACTTGGCCAGGACGATGGTGCTGATGTCGAAGACCCGGTCGGCCAGGCGGTCGAGCGGGTCGTTCTCCGCGGCCTGCACAAGCGCCGCCCCCAGGTTGGCCCTGATCACCTGGCGGTCCTTGGTGTCGAACCCGAACTGGGCGGCGTGGCCGAAGTAGGTCAGCTTGTCCCGGGCCCCGTCGTTGTGGAACCGGGGCAGCAGCGACATGGCCAGCCAGTAGACGGCGGCGGCGGCAGCGACCAGCCCCGACCACAGGACGAGCTCGGCGATCCCGGAATGGAGCTGGTTCGGGGAGAAGCTGCCGCTCGCGGCCCCGGAGATCACCGCCCCGAGGGCGATCATCGCCGCGCTGAGCAGCCACACGGCCTTGGCCTCGGCCTGGGCCAGCTCCTGGCGGGCCTCCTGCACCAGCCCCTCGGCCAGCCGGGTGACCGGGTCGAGGTTCCAGCCCGCTCGCTCGGCCTCCTGCTCCTGGCCGTTCTCCCCCACCGATTCGAGCGACGTACCGCCGAAGGCGTCCATGCGGTCACTCCTCTCCGCCCCCACGCTGCCGGCTCGAGCCTACAACGGGACCTCGGGAGTTGGCACGGGCTTTCCCGCCGGCGCGTGGCCCTGGACGGTCCACGGGCGCGCCGGTAGGCTGGGCCGGTCCCAGTGGATGGGTCGCAGCGGTCTGCGCCGGCGAGCGGGGCGTTGCGAGGGGGTCCGCGCCGGCGGCAGTGGGGGCATCTGCGGTGCAGGCGACGAGCGTTCCGTCCAGGACCCGGGTCGACGAGATCGTCGCCCTGGATCAGCCCGTCCTCCGCAACCTGCTCATCACCCAGGGCTACCACGACCTCTCCGACGCCATGACCGCGCTGCTGGGCACGGGCGACGGCACCTGGTGCATGTTCGGCACCTGGGCGTCGAAGACGGCCGGCGCCTTCATCCGGGGGGACGAGCTGCCGGCCGCGGCGAGGGGCATGGTCCGGGCCTCCCCCGTCGTCCAGGAGCAGGCCAGCCGGGTGGAGCGGGCGCTTCAGGAGGGATGCCACGTCGCCGTGGCCCCGTTGGACCTGGCCGAGGAGGTGGCCGGCAGGTTGGCCGGCGACGTGTCGCTCTACATCGGCCAGGGCAACAAGGTGGTCTTCGAGGAGATGGGCGGGGCCTACGCCCAGTTCATCGCCGTCGCCACCTCCGGTGACCTGAGCGACGAGAGCATGGACCGGCTCCTCGGCCAGTTCGAACCGGGCGCCGCCCAACCGGATGCCGTCACCGTCGACTGGACGGCGCGGACGGTACGCAGCGACCGCCGGGGCGGGCAGAGCCTGCTTCGGGAGATGCTCCGCCACTACTACCTGGCCATGAGCGAGACCGACGGCCACAAGAAGGCGCAGCTCGTCCTCTACGCCAACGCCCTGGGCGGGATCCACGAGCAGACGCGGCTCCAGCCCTACGTCGAGAAGGCGCTCGACGCGCCGGTCGCCGACCTGTTCCGGGAGATGCTCCACGCCCGGGCCACCGCCGGCGAGACCGACCCCCACCGTCGCCACGCCGTCCATTGCGCCGTCGACTGCCTCGCCCATCCGGCGGCCAGATCGGTGGAGATCCTGTGGCAGTCCTGCGCCACGGTGGCGCTCATGACCATGCCCCTCCCCGACGGCACCCTGCGCCTGGGGGAGGACCTCCCCGCCCCGCCCGGAGCGCCGCTGTTCCCGGCCGCCCTGGCCGCCATCGACCTGCCCGCCCTCGCCGACCTCCTGGCCCAGTACGGCGCCCTGACCCCTCGGCCGCGCGCCGGCGGGAACCGCACCCTGAGGTCGGTCGAACAGGATCTGGACCGCCTTCGCCACCGCCCCACCGCCGCCGGGTCCGGCGCGGCCGACTGGGCGTCCCTGAGCCAGCGCATGCGGTTCATCCTGGAGCTCTTCCGGTCGCGCCAGCAGGATGCCGTCCTCCGCTCGCAGCCGTTCAGCGAGGACCAGCGTCGGGCCCTGGCCGAAGAAGTCGTGCCCGCCGGGAAGCTGTGACCGACAACGCGCCCACCGCCAGCCGATCCGGAGGCTGACGGTGCTGTGCCCGAACTGCGGCCACGCGAACCCCGACGGCGCCAAGTTCTGCGTGGAGTGCGGGGCGGCCCAGCCCCGACGGTGCAGTTCGTGCTCGACCGCACTGCCGCCTGGTAGCAAGTTCTGTCCGGAGTGCGGGACCCCCACCCAGCCGGCCGCCGCCCCGGCGGTGATGCCGGCGCCGGCCGGCGGCCCGCCCGACCGGGCCGACGTCGCCGAGCCCGAGCGGCGGCAGATGACGGTGCTCTTCGCCGACCTCGTCGGGTCGACGGACATGTCGACCGTCATCGACGCCGAGGACTACCGCGAGATCATCGCCCGCTACATCGAGGCGGTCGAGCGCGTGGTGCGCAGCTACGACGGCTACGTCGCCAACTACCTGGGCGACGGTGTCCTCGTGTACTTCGGCTACCCGAAGGCCCACGAGGACGACTCGCGCCGGGCCTGCCTGGCCGCCCTCGACATCGTGGCGGCCGTCCGGGCGCTCGACGTCGACGTGTCCGGCACCGACGTCCGTCTCGCCGTGCGGGTGGGTGTCCACACCGGGCCCGCCCTCATCGGCGCGGTGGGAGGGAAGTCGGCGCGGGAGGGGATGGCCATCGGGGAGACGCTGAACCTGGCGGCCCGGCTCCAGAACGTGGCCACGCCCGACAGCGCGGTGATCAGCGCCGCCACCGAGCGCCTCGTCCGCCGTTTCGTGGTGACCAGGCACCTCGGCGCACGGCCGCTGAAGGGCATTCCCGACCCCGTCGACGTGTACGAGCTGATCGACGTCCGCGACGAGAACGCCGCCGTCGACGCCGGGCACACCGATCTCAGCCCCCTGGTCGGCCGCGACCTGGAGCTGGAGGTCCTCCGCGGCCGTTGGGAGGAGAGCCGGCGGGGGACGGGGCGGGTCGTGGTCATCGTGGGTGAGGCCGGCCTGGGCAAGTCGCGCCTCATCCGGACCCTGCACGACGGGATGGCACCGCCGTGCACGTGGCTGCGCTGCCGGGCCACACCCTTCTTCGCCGACTCCCCGCTGCGGCCCGTCACCGACGCACTTCCGAGCCTCTGGAGCGGCGAGCCGGATGGCGTCCCCCGGGACCTGGCACAGCTGTCGTCCTTCCTGGGCCGCCTCGGGCTCCATGCGGCCGAGGCCGCGCCCCTCCTCGGTGTCCTGCTCGGCATCCCGGTGTCCGAGGAACGCATGGCCGCCCTGCAGCTCTCGCCGCAGATCGCCCGCAAGCGGACCCTGGAGCTGGTCGTCGACCTCCTCCTGCAGCTGGCCCGCCGGTGCCCCATGGTCGCCGTCTTCGAGGACACCCACTGGCTGGACGAGACCACGCTCGAGCTGGCCGACCTGTTGTCGGAGCGTGCCGCCTCGGCGCCCCTGCTCCTCATGCTCGCCGGGCGCCCTCCGTTCCAGCCCCCGCTGGTCGTCGACTCCGAGATCACGCTGCGCCGCCTACCCCGTGACCACGTCGAGGCGCTCATGCGCAACGTGGCCGCCGGCAGCCTGGCCAACGACCTGGTCGCCGCCATCGCCGAGCGGGCGGACGGAAACCCCCTCTACGTGGAGGAGCTGACCCGTAACATGCTCGAGGCGGGCGCCGGCCCGACTCCGGGCCCCGACGGCCGGCGACAGCCGGCGACGGACACCGTGCCCGCGTCGCTGCAGGAGCTGCTGATGGCCCGGCTCGACCGCACGTCCGCCGACCGCACCGTCGTGCAGGGGGCGTCGGCCATCGGTCGGGTCTTCTCCTACGACGTCCTCCGCCAGGTCGTCCCGATCCCGGACGACGTGGTCACGCGCGAGCTCGAGCGCCACGTCGAGGACGGCCTGCTCTACCGCCGGGGGACACCACCGGACGCCACCTACACGTTCCGCCACGCCCTCCTGCGCGACGCCGTGTACGAGTCGATGACCCGGCGGGCCCGCCAGCACTACCACCGGGGGATCGCCTCGGTGCTCAAGCGGAGCCCGGTCCCGGTCCCCCCCGAGGTCCTCGCCTACCACTGCACCGAGGCGGGAGAGGCCATCGAGGCCGCCGAGTACTGGAACGCGGCCGGCCAGGCGGCGCTCGAGTCGTTCGCCCTGACCGAGGCCATGAACCACCTCCACCGGGGCCTGGCCCTCATCCAGGGCGACGACCGCCCGGACGCCGTGCTGGCCGACGTCCACCTGCGGACCACCCTCGGCGTCCCGCTCATGCTGACCCAGGGCTTCGCGTCGTCCGCCGTCGGCGACAACTACCGCCAGCTCATCGACCGGGCCCGGCAGGTCGCGGCGGCGGCCACCGACAGCCTGTTCCCGGCCCTCTGGGGCATGTGGACGTACTACGAGGTCGGGGTCCAGCTCCCCCTCGCCCGCCAGATGGGCGAGCGCCTCCTCGACCTGGCCGACGAGCTGCACGACAGCGGCGTCCGGCTGGCGGGCCACATCGCCTACGGCGCGGCCCGGATGCTGCTCGGGAGCATGCCCGAGGCTCGCCAGCACCTCGAGGGGGGCCTGGCCGTCTACGACCGGGCCGCCCACGGCCCGCTGGCCAAGCTCTTCGGCCAGGACGGTGGCGCCATGTGCTGCTCGTTCCTGACCTGGGTCCACGCCCACGAGGGTGACGACGAGCGTGGTCGGCAGCGAGCGGCGCAGTCGCTGGAGATGTCCCGCGAGCTGGCCCAGCCCGCGACCCAGGGATTCGTGGGTGCGGTCGTGGCGTCCTTCTTCTGCCTGACCGGCGACTACGAGCGGGCAGAGCTCCAGGCCCGCGAGGTCATCGAGCTCGGGGAACGCCAGGGCATGCCCCACTGGGCGGCGCAGGCCCGGTGCAACCTCGGCTGGGCCCTCACCGGCCAGGGTCGTCCGGACGACGCCGTGGAGCCCCTGCGCGCCGGGCTGGCGGGGTTGGGCCAGGGCGGGGCGCGGGCGGCCACATCGTACTTCCGCGCCGCCCTGGTGGAGGCCGAGCTGCGGCGGGGCAACCTGGACGGCGCCGAGGCGGCGATGGCCGACCTCCGGGCGTTCGTCGAGGAGAGCGACGAGCGCTTCTACGAGTCGGCGATGTGGCGGCTGGATGCCGAGCTGGCGCTGGCCCGGAACGGGCCGGAGGACGGCCGCCGGGCCGAGGAGTCGCTCCGCCGGGCCATCCAGGTGGCGGAGGCGCAGGGGGCCGAGGGACTGGCCCGCCGGGCCCGTGAACCCCTGTCCCTGCTCCGCGGGAAGGTCTAGATACCCGCGGCCGGCAGCGAGGGGTTCCGCCGAGGCGTCGGCGTGCTAGCCGTCGCCGTCCCGGTGGCGATGGGCGGTTTCTTCGTGCTGCTCGGCCAGACGTTCGACTACCCCGACGTCATGGACCTTCCGGCCGGGGAGGTGCTGACCCGCCTGGGGGAGGCCGGGGACGAGGTGACCGCCTCCTGGCTCGGGGCGACCATCTCGGCCGTGCTGTTCCTGGCCCTGGTCGTCTGTTTCGACCGGGTGGTGCGGGACGAAGGCGGCGACGGAGGGCGCGTGGCCGCCCTGAACCTGGTCACCGTGTTCGGCGTCCTGGCCACCCTGTTCATGCTGCTGGACCTGGGTCAGTGGGTCTGGCTGAACCCGCACCTCGGGCGTCGCTACGTCGACCCGGCCACCGACCCGGCCATCCGGGCCAGCCTCGAGGTCACCTGGGACGCCTTCCACCGCTACGTCGGCGTGGGCGTCGGCATCTACGCGGCCACCTTCTTCAACGCCCTGTGGGCCATGGGTGTGGGGATGCTGCTCCTGGGGGCGCAGCGGGTGGTGCTCGCCTGGCTGGCCATCGCGTCCGGCGTGCTGTTCCTCGCCAGCATCGCCCCAGGCGTGGGGTTCGACGGGTACGCCTTCCTGAACAGCGTCGGCTTCGCGCTCTGGGCCCTGTGGCTCGTGCTCCTCGGGTGGGTCCTGGTCCGGGGGGGCACCATCGCCCGGCCGGCCGGCTAGTCACCTCTCACCCCGACGAACCGGCGCGGGAGACGCCATGCTGTGCCCATGGACCAGCCGACGCCCCGGGAGGAGCTGGCGGCCAACCTCCGGGGGCTCGGCCTGGTGGCCCGCTCGGCGCCCGGGTTGGCCCTGGCCCTCTTCGCCACCACGGTGGTGTCGGGCGGGGCGCCCGCCCTGGCCGTGGCCGGGACCGGCCGGTTCCTGACCGAGCTGCCCGAGGCCGTCCGGCTGGGTGCCGGCTCCGGACCGGGGCGGGAGGTCCGCTCGGCGCTGCTGCTGATCGCCGCCGCCGTCTTCGTCGGCCAGGTGGTCGGGCCCATCCAGCAGGCGGTCCTGTTCGGGCTCCAGCGGAGGTTCGAGGCCTACCTGTCGCGGCGGCTGATGCGGGCGACAGTCGCCCTGCCCGGGCTGGCCTACTTCGAGGACCCCGAGTTCCGGGACGAGCTGGCCGTGGCCCACTGGATCGGCTTCGGGCCGGTCCACACGCTGCAGTTCGTGACCCAGGTCTTCCAGCAGCTGTCCCAGCTCGTGGCCATGGCCGCGGTGGCCGCCACCTACGCGGGCTGGGTGCCGGTGCTCGTCGTCCTGTCGGCCATCCCCGGCGGCCTGGCGTCGTGGCGGCTGGAGTCGGTCAGCGGCATGGCCCGCTGGCGTCGGTCCGAGGACACCCGGCGGGCCGACTACTACCGCAACCTGGCCGTCGACCGCGAGAGCGGCAAGGAGCTGCGCATCTTCTCCCTCCGGGGATGGGCGGGGGCCCGCCAGTCCCGGCACTGGCTGGCCGGCGTGACCGAGATGCTGGCCCTGCGGCGCAGGGGGCTGGCGTGGGTGCTGGGGCTCCATGCCGTGGCCGTCCTGGGGCTGGCCGTGGCCTACGTGGCCATGATCCGCAGCACGATCGACGGCCGCACGTCGGTCGGCACGTTCACCGCGGCGTCCATGGCCACCGTCGGTCTGTCGACCGCCGTCGTGATGCTCCTGCGGGAGGCCTCCCGGGCCCGCCGCAGCAGCTTCTACCTGCCCTCGGCCATGCGGGTGCTGGGCCTGGCCAAGGCCGACCCCCGGCTGGAGATCGGCGGCACGGCGCCGGCCCGCGCCCAGGGACGGCCGCGCACCGGGATCCGGTTCGAAGGGGTCAGCTTCGTCTACCCCGGCACCGACCGGAAGGTCTTGGACAAGCTGGACCTCGACATCGAGGCCGGGACGTCGGTCGCCCTGGTGGGCGAGAACGGGGCGGGCAAGACGACCCTCATCAAGCTGCTCTGCCGCTTCTACGACCCGACCGAAGGGCGGATCCTGGTCGACAGGGTGGACATCCGGGAGTACGACCTCGACGACTACCGGCGGCGGGTGGCGGTCATCTTCCAGGACTTCGTGCGGTACCAGCTCCCCGCCCGGGACAACGTGGGGTTCGGCGCCCTGGAGGCGGCCGGCGACCCGGCCGTCCTGCGGGAGGCGGCGGCCCGGGTGGGGGTCCTCGACCAGATCGAGGCCCTGCCGGAGGGCTGGGACACGCCGCTGGCCCGGGAGTTCGGCGGGGTCGACCTGTCGGGCGGCGAGTGGCAGCGGGTGGCCCTGGCCCGGGCCATGATGGCCCAGATCGGCCGGGACGCCGACCTGCTGGTGCTCGACGAGCCCACGGCCAGCCTCGACGTGCGGGTGGAGAACGAGCTGTACGGCCACTTCGCCGAGCTGAGCCGGGGCCGCACGACCCTGCTGGTGTCCCACCGGTTCTCGACCGTGCGCATGGCCGGGCGGATCGTGCTGCTGGCCGGGGGCCGGGTGGTCGAGGACGGCACCCACGAGGAGCTGGTGGCGGCCGGAGGGCGGTACGCCCACCTCTACGAGGTCCAGGCCTCGCACTACCGGCTGACCGGGAGCCTGGAGTGACGCGGGCCCTGCGCGTCTACCGGGTCATCCTGACCCTGGCCTTCCAGGCGGCCAAGGGCAAGGCCGTCGCCCTGTTCGCCGCCGCCGCCCTGTTCGGCATGTTCGGGGCCGTGACCGGCCTGGTCACCAAGTTCGTGGTCGACGCCCTGGCCGGCGGCGACCCTGGCGAGGCCATGACCATCGGCATCGTCTACCTCTTCCTGGTCGGCGCCGGCGCCCTGATCGACGACGTGGCCGCCCTCCTCCAGTCCGACCTGGGCGAGCAGACCAGCCAGGCGGTCGAGCAGCGGCTGATGGCCGTCTCCTCCTCGGCCCCCGGCCTCGAGCACCTGGAGCGGCCGGAGTACGCCGACAAGGTCAAGCTGGTCCGGGACCGCAGCTTCCTGCCCTACTTCGCCTTCACCAACCTCAACTCGTTCTCGTCGATCTTCTTCGGGCTGACCGCCGCCGTGGTCCTCCTCGGCACCGTCCACCCGCTGCTGATCCTGCTGCCCGTGATCGCCGCCCCGGGCGTGGCCCTGCAGTTCAACGCCTACCGGAAGCACTTCGCCCGCCACGACCGCAGCGCGCCGGACGAGCGCCTGGCCCGCCACTACCTCGAGCTGGCCACCGAGCCGGCCGCGGCCAAGGAGGTCCGCCTCTTCGCCCTCGGCCCCCAGCTGATCGAGCGCCACCGGCGGCTCACCGACGAGTACAACGGCATGCTCTTCCGCGACCAGCTCCACCGGGCCTGGGCCGGGGTGGCCGCGGGAAGCCTCTACGGGGCGGCGCTGGCCGGGTCCATCGGCTTCGTGGGGTGGCTGGCCCTCGAAGGGCGGGCCTCGCTGGGCGACGTGGCCCTGGTCGTCCAGGTCGCCCGCATGGCCGTGGGCCAGGTGCAGAGCGCGGCCCGCCAGGCGGCGTGGCTGGCCGAGCTGGCCTTCGTGGGCGAGCGCTACCTCTGGCTGCTCGACTACCGCCCCAACGTGGTGGTCAAGCCCCCGGACGAGGCCGAGCCGGCCCCCGAGCAGGTGCGGGAGGGCATCGCCTTCGACCAGGTCTCCTTCACCTACCCGGGGACGGACGAGGAGGTCCTCACCGACGTCTCGCTGTTCATCCCCGCCCACACCACCGTCGCCCTGGTGGGCGAGAACGGGGCGGGCAAGACCAGCCTGGTCAAGCTGCTGTGCCGCTTCTACGACCCCACCGCGGGCCGGATCACCGTCGACGGGATCGACCTCCGTGACCTCGACCTGGACGGGTGGCGGGAGCGCACCGGCGCCGCCTTCCAGGACTTCGTCCACTTCCAGCTGGTGGCCAGCGAGGCGGTCGGTGTGGGCGACCTGCCCGCCATCGACGACCTCCAACGGGTGGGGGCCTCGGCCCAGCAGGCCGGCGCCGACCGGGTGATCGAGCGGCTGCCGGGCGGGCTGTCCACCCAGCTCGGGCGGTGGTTCGAGGGCGGGGTCGACCTGTCCGAGGGCGAGTGGCAGCGGGTGGCCCTGGCCCGGGGGCTCATGCGCCCCGCGCCCGCCCTGCTCGTGCTGGACGAGCCCACCGCCAGCCTCGACCCGCGCGCCGAGCACGAGGTCTTCGCCACCTTCGCAGGCATGGCGAGGGGGAAGGCGGGCGACAGCCCGATCACCATCCTCGTGTCCCACCGGTTCTCCACCGTGCGCATGGCCGACATGATCGTCGTCCTCCACGACGGGCGGATCGAGGAGGTCGGCTCCCACGACCAGCTCCTCGCCGCCGGCGGCCGCTACGCCCAGCTCTTCCGGTTGCAGGCCAGCCGCTACTGAGCTCCCCCCTCCCGAACCGGTGACGTCTGGTGCGATATGCAGCACCAGACGTCACCGGTTCGCTCTGGTTCGGGCAGGATCCGGCCATGGCCACGCCGGTGTACCTCGAGGTGGGATCCAAGAAGGTGTTCGCCTGTGCCCTGGACTGGCCGGGGTGGGCCCGGGCGGCCAAGACCGAGGAGGCCGCGCT
>JBOGIE010000047.1:0-13168 GCA_050742435.1 Acidimicrobiales bacterium
GGCAGGGCCGCAATGTGGAGTTCGTGGTGATCGGCCCCGGCCGCGACGAGCTCAGCATGCGGGTCTGGGAGCGGGGCGTGGGCGAGACCCTGGCGTGTGGGACAGGCGCCTGCGCGGCGGCGGCGGCCGCGTTCGTCTGGGGCAAGGTCGGGCGGGAGGTCACCGTCCACCAGACGGGGGGCAACGCCACCGTCCGCCTGGAGTCCGACACCATCGTGCTCAGCGGGCCGGCCGATCACATCGCGACCGTGGAAGTGCCCTGGCTATGACGGGCCGGAAGCGGGTGATATGGCTTTAATCGAGCGGGACCGGCGGGAGACCGTGATCCTGGTCGGCGTGGCCATCCCCCCGGTGAGCGTGGACGAGGCGGAAGCGTCCCTGGAGGAGCTAGCCGCCCTGGCCGACACCGCGGGTGCCGACGAGGCCGAGCGGGTCCTGCAGCGGCGGGACGAGCCGGACCCGGCCACGTTCGTGGGGAAGGGCAAAGCGTCCGAGCTGCGGGACATCTCCAACGCGGTCGACGCCGACACGGTGATCTTCGACGACGAGCTGTCGCCGGCCCAGAGCCGCAACCTGGAGAAGATCCTGGGGCGCACGGCCATCGACCGCACGGCCCTGATCCTCGACATCTTCGCCCAGCACGCCCACACCCAGGAGGGCAAGGCCCAGGTCGAGCTGGCCCAGCTGCGGTACCGCCTGCCCCGGCTGCGGGGCAAGGGCGTGGCCCTCAGCCAGCAGGCCGGCCGCATCGGCACCCGGGGGCCGGGCGAGACCCAGCTGGAGGTGGACCGCCGGCGCCTGGTACGTCGGGTCACCAAGCTGCAGTCCGAGCTCAAGGAGCTGAACAAGAACCGCCGCACCCAGCGCAAGGCCCGGGCCCGCTCCCGGCTGTCGACGCTGACGATCGTGGGCTACACCAACGCCGGCAAGTCGACCCTGTTGAACCGCCTCACCGACGCCGGCGTGCTCGTCCAGGACCGGCTGTTCGCCACGGTGGACCCGACCACGCGCCGCCTCGACCTTCCCGGGGGCGAGCGGGTGCTGGTCACCGACACGGTCGGTTTCGTGCGCAAGCTGCCCCACCAGCTGGTGCAGGCCTTCCGGTCGACCCTCGACGAGGTGGCCGAGGCCGATCTGCTCCTGCACGTGGTCGACGTGTCGGGCGCCGACCCGGTGGGTCACATGGACGCCGTTCGCACCGTGCTGCGGGAGATCGGCGCCGACGACGTGCCCGAGCTGATCGTCTTCAACAAGGCCGACCTGGCCGACCCCGACCAGGCCCAGCGCCTGGTCGACCGCCACCCGGGGGCCGTCCTGGTCTCGGCCACCACCGGCGACGGGATCGACGACCTCCTCGCGGCCATCGGCGACCGGCTGCGGGAGATGACCCAGGTGGTCGAGCTGGTGGTTCCCTACGACCGCGGTGACGTGATCGCGGCCGTCCACCGGGCCGGTGAGGTGGTGTCCGAGTCCCACGACCCCGACGCCACCCGGCTGTGGGCGCGGATCCGCCCGGAGGACGTCGGCCGCTTCCGCGAATTCGTCGCCTGATGGCGTTCACGCCACCGCCGTACCCGTACGACCGCCTCGACGACGCCAAGAAGGCGGCCTCGGCCCACGAGGGCGGTCTGGTGGACCTGTCCATCGGCACCCCGTTCGACCCGCCCCCGGCCGACGTGGTGGCCGCCCTGGGGACGTCGGGCAGTGAGCGGGGATACCCGCCGTCGATCGGCTCCAAGCGGCTGCGCGAGGCGGCGGTGGGCTGGATGGCCCGCCGCTTCGGGGTCGAGGTGGCCGTCGACGGCGTGGCCGCCTGCGTGGGCACCAAGGAGTTCGTGGCCAACGTGGCCGGATGGCTCCGCCTCCGGGCGCCGGGCCGAGACACCGTGCTGTACCCGTCGATCGCCTACCCGACCTACGAGATGGGCGCCATCCTGGCCGGCTGCCGGGCGGTGCCGTTCGGCGACCTGTCCGGGGTGGCCGAGGACGACGCCCGCCGGGCCCTGTGCCTCTGGGTCAACTCCCCGGCCAACCCCACGGGCGCCCTCACCGACCTGGGGGCGGCCGCAGCCTGGGGCCGGGACCACGGCGTGCCGGTGTTCAGCGACGAGTGCTACGCCGAGTTCACGTGGGACGGGCTGCCTCACACGATCCTGGAGCACGGCCTGGACGGCGTGCTGGCCGTCCACTCGCTGTCCAAGCGGTCCAACCTTGCCGGCCTGCGTGTCGGCTTCTACGCCGGCGATCCCGGCCTGGTCCACTACCTGTCCGAGGTGCGCAAGCACGCCGGGTTCATGGTGCCCGGGCCGGTGCAGGCGGCCGCGGTCGTCGCCCTGGAGGACGACGCCCACGTCGACGACCAGCGCGAGCGCTACCTGGAGCGGCTGTGGTTCTTCGCCGACGTGCTGCGCAAGGAGGGGGCCACCGTCGACCTCCCGGGCGGGAGCTTCTACCTGTGGGCCCGAGCGCCGGACGGCGACGCCTGGGGCTTCACCCGCGACCTGGCCGAGCGGGGCGGGGTGCTCGTCTCACCGGGCGACCTCTACGGCCCGGACGGCGCCGGCCACGTGCGGGTGGCGCTGGTCCATCCGTTGGAGCGCCTGGAGCTGGTGGCCCGCCGGCTAGCCGGCTGACGCCAGCATCGGGCGCCCGCGGGTCCACGCCCTCACTGTCGCACGTGCAACGCAACGGCGGACGCGGTGTTCTTACAGGGTGACCGACGACCTGCCCTTGCGGCTGAGCGAGGACCTGGAGGCGGCGTTCCCGGACGTGGTGGCCGCCTACCAGCAGGCGATGTTCACGACCGCCCTGCGCACCTCCGGCCGGCCCGAGGACGCCGCCGACCTGGCCGCCGAGGCGTTCCTGCGGGCCTACACCGCCCTGCGGGCGTACCCGGTCGAGCGGATCCGGGAGCTCCAGCTCCGGCCGTGGCTGGTGACCATCGTGCTCAACCTGGTCCGCAACGAGGCCCGGGCGGCCAGCCGGCGCCCGCCCCACGTGGGCCTGGAGGCGTGGGCGCCCGTGCGCGACGGGCGGGAGGGGCCCGAGGACCATGTCCAGCGCCACGACGGGCAGGCCCGCCTGGGAGCCCTGCTCACCGAGCTGCCCGATCCGCAGCGCACCGCGGTGGTCCTCCGCCACGTGGTCGGCCTGCCGTACGGCGAGCTGGCCGTGGTCATGGGGTGCCCGGAGGGCACAGCCCGGTCCCACGTCGCCCGCGGGCTGCAACGGCTACGGGCGCTGATCCCCGAGGAGACGACATGACGACCGTTCCCACTGTCGACGACGATTTCCCGGGCGACGACGCCCTGGCCGCGGAGCTGGCCGCCCTTTCGACGCCGGCTCCGACCAACTTCGACGACACGGTCTTCGCCCGGTGGGTGGAGGTCGAGGTCGACGGCCCGACCGGCTCCCTCTACGTGGCCTTCACCGACCGGGGGATCAGCCACGTGTGCCCCAGCCGGTGGGTGGAGGGCGACCGGGAGCGGTTCCTCGAGCACTACCGGACCCGGTTCGGCCGCCCCCTGCGCCCGGCGGCCAAGGCACCGGCCGGCCTGGCCGGTGCCTTGCGGGCCGGCCGGGGGACGGGCCTGCGGTACGACCTGCGCTCGGTGGGGGCGTTCGACCGGAAGGTGCTGGCCAAGACCCTCGAGATCCCCAAGGGCGAGGTCCGGCCCTACGCCTGGATCGCCCGGGAGATCGGCCATCCGGCCGCGGTCCGGGCGGCAGGATCGGCCCTCGGTCGCAACCCGGTGCCCATCCTCATCCCCTGCCACCGGGTCGTGCGCAGCGACGGGGCGACGGGCAACTACGGGTTCGGCCCCCAGCTGAAGGTCGACCTGCTGGAGGCCGAAGAGGTGAACCTCGACGAGACCCGCCGGCTCGGGCGGCGGGGGGTGCACTACGTGGCCAGTGACACCACCGGGGTGTTCTGCTACCCCAGCTGCACCAACGCCCGGCGCATCACACCCGGCCACCGGGTGGAGCTGGCCGGCGTGGCCGCGGCCATCGGGGCGGGGTTCCGGCCCTGCCGGCACTGCCGGCCGGCCGCGGCCCCGGCCTAACTCCCCGGCTCGGGCCGGGACCCCTCGGCCGGGGTTTCCACGTCGAGCCCGGCGTCGACCAGGCGTTGCTCGAGCTGGGCCCGGTCCTGCTCGGACAGGAGGAACTGCTCACGGCGACGCACCGTGGGGGTGTCCATCTGGAGCATGGTGGCGGCCTTGATGAGCCGCCGGTCGTAGCGGTCGATGTCGGCGGCCAGCTCCTCCTCCTTGCTGGGCCAGCTGTGCTGGTTCGCCCGCTGGGCGTGGATACGCCGCCGGAGCGTGCGTAGCTCATCAGCCACGCTCTCGATGCTCATGTTGTTGCTACCTCCGTCGGAGGGCGGAACCACTGGCGCAGGAGACGCACTGCGTCGCCTCCGGCACCGCCTCCAGCCGCACGACCGGGATCGGTCGCCGGCAGGTGCGGCATGCGCCGTAGGTGCCGGCGTCGAGCCGCCGGAGGGCGGCGTCGACCTCGTCGATCCGATTCCGGGCCTGGGCGACCAGGGAAACCACCCGATCCCGCTCCACGTGGAGGGAGTCGGCTTCCGCGAAGCCCTGCTCGTCACCGAGGTCCGGGGCCTCACCCGCCTCGGCCAGCTCGTCGATGGCCGCCGACAGGCGGTCGACCTGCTCCCGATAGGAGGCGCGACGGGACTTCAGATGGGCCCGCTGGCGGGCGAGGAAATCGTCCTCGACGAAGGGTACGGCAGACGCGGTCGTGGAAGTCATGGGATTGGGCTTGGGGTCTCGCCACTCCAGTTGCTGCGTTACAGGGGGCCGTCGGTGCTGAGGCCCTCCCAATGTCGTGCGTGTACGTCCGTGTACTTCTTTCCCCGTAGGGCCGGGGTCTAGACCTCCAGCGAGGGCGGCCAGCCGGGAACGAACAGCTGGTCCCCGTTCACGCCGGCCACCTGCCACCCCTCGGCGTCGTGGCGCAGGGCGAAGCGGCGGGCCAGCGCCGAGCGGCCCGGCTCGAAGCGCACCGGAGCGCCGTCGGGGCTCTCGAGGAACGTGACCATCTCGAGATCCAGGGCGATCACCTCGGGCTGGGCCCACGCCACCCACGCCCGGGAGGAGAAACCGGCCCACATCTTCTGCCACCGGCCGAGCAGGTCCGCCGAGAACGCCTTCCAGAGCTGGTGCTCGGGCGGGACGGCGGCCAGGCCGCGGGCCAGCTCCTCCCAGCTCCGGTCCTCACCGATGGCGGGGTGGTGGCGGTTGGTCCAGACCCAGTCCTGGGCCAGCACCAGCCGCAGCACCGGGTCGGTCAGGGGCCAGGCGGCAATGAGGTCGCCGTCGTCCATCACCGCCTCGACCCACCGCGTGGCCGCCTCCTGGGGGGTCCCGAGCGAGCGGGGCTCATCGGGCACGCCCCTAACAGTACGACGCCTGCGCCCCCGGTCACAGCTCGCCGCGGGCGATGTGGACGGCCTGCCAGCAGTACCAGGCGGCCACCGACCGCACCGGCCGCAGCGGATCACCGAGCAGCGCGAGCTGGCCGGGCGTGGGCTGGGCGTCGAGGCCGTGGGCCAGGCGCCACCCTTCCCGCACGCCGAGGTCGCCGATGGGCCACACGTCGAGGCGCCGGAGCTGGAAGATCAGGAACATCTCGGCCGTCCACCGGCCGATGCCCCGCACCGCGATCAGGCGGGTGACGATGTCCTCGTCGGGCAGGCGGCTGAGGCCGGCCAGCGCCAGCTCCCCGGCCGCGGCCCGGGCCGACAGGTCGAGCACCGAGGCGGTCTTGGCCGCCGACAGGCCGGCGGCGCGCAGGGCCTCCACGGGCAGGGCCAGGACCGCTTCGGGCGTGAGCGGTCCGGCCACCAGGGCCCGCACCCGTCCGTGGATGGCCGCCGCCGCCTTCCCGGCCAGCTGCTGGTAGACGACGGCCCGCACCAGGGCGCCGTATGGCCCGTCCGGATCCCTGGTGCGCAGCCGCGCCGGACCGGCCCGCTCGATCACCGGCACGAAGGCTGGATCCCGCCGGGCGACCTCCACCGTCGCCGCCGCCCACGTCATCCTCGCCACGGCAGCCACCCGCGGTCGGTGAGGGCGGCCACGAACCGCCGGTAGCTCTCGTCCAGCCGCTCCATCTCGCCGGGCACCGGTGCCACCTCGGGACCGGCGACGCCCACCATGGCGTCGGCCGCCGCGCCCAGCGTGGGGTGCACGGTCCCGGCGGCGGCCAGCACGGCGGCTCCGAAGGCGGTGTCCGCCGCCCCGGGCCGGACGATCGGGACGTCCAGGACGGTGGCCCGGATGGCCGTCCACACCTCGCTGCGGCTTCCCGTGCCGGCGCTGCGCAGAGGGGCCTGGAGGGGGGCGCCCAGGGCGCCCAGTCGCTCGTAGCCGAGGCGTTCCAGGAAGGCCACCCCTTCGAGCACGGCCCGGTACTCGTCGACCCGGCCGCCCGCCGGGGCCGTCCAGAGCTCGGCGGCCTCGTCGGAGACGAACGGGAACCGCTCGCCGGTCCCCGGCAACGGGTAGCACACCGTGCCGGCCGGACCGTGGTCGGCCGCTCGGCGGTCGAGGCCGGGCAGCTCGTCCTCGGGGAAGCGGTGGGCCAGGGAACCACCGCCCGTGTTCGACGCCCCGCCCGGCAACCACCAGCCGTCGGGGTGGCGGTGGCTGTAGACGCCGGACGCCGGGTCGTCGAGCCGGTCCTCGCTCGCCCCCTTCACCACGAGGGTGGTGCCCAGCACGCTCACGAACCGGCCCGGGCGGTCGGCCCCGGCCGCCACCTGGGCCGCGCACCCGTCCGTCATCCCCAGCCGCACCGGGCAGCCGGCCGGCAGGCCGGTGTCGGCCGCCGCTTCTGCGCAGACCGTGCCCGCGGCCGATGTGGGGGCGGCGACCTCGGCGCGCAGGCGGCCGGCCGCGCCGCCACCTGCGGACCACCGGCCCTCGCCCGGGTCGTAGCCGGTCTTGAGGGCGTGGCTCCAGTCGGTAGGCGGTGGCTGGCCGATCAGGCGGTGGACGACCAGGTCGGACGCGTGCCAGGCGTGGGCGACCCGGCCGGCCGGTCCTCCGTGCCGCTCCAGCAGCCAGTCCCACCGCTCGGGGGCCGGCACCCGCCGGTCGTCGTAGAGGAGGGCCGGACCGACCGGCTCTCCGTTGCCGTCGGCCAGCACGACAGTCCCCGAGGTGGCCGAGACGGCCACGGCCGCGACCTCGGCGTCGGCCTCCACGCCGGCCAGGGCCTTCCTGAGGCCGGCGGCCACCGCTGGCCACCACGACCGGGCGTCCTGTTCCGACGTCCCCGGCTGCGGCCGGTGCGGCTCCGCCAGCGGGACCGCCGCCCGGCTGACGACCCTCCCGTCGAGGTCGACCACGGCCACCCGGGCGTCGGCCGTGGCCAGGTCGACGCCGACGACGACGGGGAGAGCGGACACGGAGCCGGCCATGGGCGGCGGCCAGCCTACGATTGCCGGCAACGGCGCTGGGACGGGCACCGGGCCCGTTCCGGCGAGGAGGCGGGCCATCGAGGCCTGCCGGGAAGGACGAGTCTTGCCCACCGAAGCCGAGTCCATCGTCGGTCTGCGCCACCTGGTCGACCAGATCAGCGACACCTCCCGGCCGGCCGCAGCCCGCATCGCGGCCACCAACGCGGCCCGGAGCTTCCTCGAGGCGGTGACCCGCAACCTGGTGGACCTGGCCCTCAAGGAGGGCACCACCTGGCAGGAGATCGCCGACCTGTTCGTCACCAGCGAGCGCAACGTCAAGGCCCGCTTCGGCGACCTCCATGACTACGGGGACAACGACGACGACTGACCCGGCCGGCGACCCGGCCCCGGTGGACGACAAGCGCGACCGGCTGGCCGAGCGGCTCCGCGCCCTTCGCCGGCGCCTCGACACCCCCGTCGACGACCCCGACAGCTGGGAGCTCGACCTCTACAGCTACGACGAGTCGTTGATCGTGGCCGCCGACCTCTTCGACGTCGAGGTCCCCAAGGGGGCCCGGGGCGAGATGAGCGCCGAGCAGCGCCACGTCATCGAGGACCGCCTGGCCGCCGCCGGCCTGGACGTCCGCGCCCCCGGCTGAGCGCCCGGCGCGTGGGGTGCTAGCACCCTTGTGACGCCGACAGTTGTGCCGGAGGATGAGGCGGTCGGACGTTGCAACCGGTGCGACGTCGTCTGGGGGTGGTTGAGCATGCGAGGGATGTCTGCACGCGCACGCCGGATCTTCGGTGTGGGCCTGGTGGGAGCGGTGGGGAGCATCGCCGTGGCCACGGCGGTGGGGGCCCACGGCGGGAACGCCAGCCTCATCCACAGCTGTGTGAAGAACGGCAACGTCAGGATCGTGGGCGCCAACGAAGCGTGTAAGGACACCGAGACGCCCCTCGACTGGAACGCCCAGGGGATCCAGGGGACGGTCGGTCCGCAGGGGCCGGTCGGTCCGCAGGGTCCGACCGGGCCGACCGGCCCTCAGGGGCCGACCGGCCCTCAGGGGGACACCGGGGCCACGGGGCCCCAAGGGCTGACCGGTCCCCAGGGGCCTGAGGGCCCTGTCGGTCCGCAAGGCCCGCCAGGGCCGACCGAGGCGGCCATCGGCCGGGCCGGGCCCGGCTCCACCATCGCCGCCGACACGCCGACCGACGTGGCCATGGTCGTGGTGCAGCCCGGGCGCTGGGTGCTGCAGGCCAAGGCGTTCGTAGGCACGCTGCACGCCCGGGCCTCGGGGTCGTGCACGCTGCACAACGACCAGCAGACGTTCGTCCTGGACGGGGGCGTCTTCCCCGGTGACACGGTGGCGCTGCTCGACGTGGCCACGTTCGATGCGCAGGCCACGGTATGGCTCCGGTGCTCGGTCACCCCCGGCCAGGGGACCTCGGTCCAGGTGCTGGACGGCGTCGTCGTCGCCACCAAGGTGGGCCCGACGCCGTAGCGCCCCGTCAGCCGCCCGGAACGGCGCCCAACTGGGTCAGGAATCCCAGCATGTCGACCAGGTTCCGGGTCTCCACGATCTTTCTGTTCCTGACCTTGTAGAAGCTCATGCCGGGCAGGGTCAGCTGCTGGCCGGTGGGCTCGATCCCGGCGATCGGACCGGTATGGGTCAGGTGGCCGGTCCATCTCACCGCCACGGTCTCGCCGGCGGCGACCAGGTCCTCGATGTCGTAGCGCGCGTCGTCGGAGACGGCCAGGACCCCGCGGAAGTCCTCGATCGCACCCTGGGGACCGTGTCCGGGCGGGTCGTGGCCGTAGTCGACGTAGTCGGGCGAGATGATCTCGGGGATGACCTGCTCCCGCCGCTGGTTGAAGACCTCCTCGTAGAAGCGGCGGACCACCGCCTCGTTCGCCGCCGCGCCGGGCGGCGCCTCGCCTACTGCTGCCATGAGCTCTCCTTCGCCGTAGCCGCCATGGAGCTGCAGTCTCCTCCTACCCAGCCCGCCGGAGCGTCTCCCCGACGATGTCTGCGTACTTGGACGCTGGCGGCCGATGGCGCCACGTCGCCGTAACGCGAGTTCGCATCAGGGGACTGAGGTGTCATGGCCGCGGACTGGATCCAGATGTACCTGCAAGCGTGGAACAGCCACGACGGCGCCCAGGTAGCCGCCTTCATGAGCGAGGACGTCGTCTACGACGACCTGGCGTCGGGGGCCGTCCACCATGGTCGCGACGAGGTGCGGGCGTACGTCCAGCAGACCCACGAGTTCTCCAGCGACTACCGGTTCGTCACCGTGAGCACGCAGGCCGACAGCGACCGGTACGCCATCGAGTGGGAGATGCTGGGCTCCAACACCGGGTCGTCGGGCGGGTTCCCCGCCACCGGCAAGGCGTACCGGATCCGCGGGGCGTCGATCGGGGAGCTCAACGCCGACGGGAGGATCGCCTCGAACCGCGACTACTGGAATCTGGCCGCCTACCTGGTGGAGGCCGGCCTGCTGTCCCTGCCGGCCGGTTCTCGACGGATGAGCCAACGAACAGGGGAGGCCACTATGGCGAACGGGAGCATGGACGGCGCGGTCTTCGTCCAGACCAACGAGGCAAGGAACCGGGTGGTGGCCTTTCACCGCAGCCCGGACGGGATGCTGTCCCGCGCCGGCGCGTACGAGACGGACGGTGCCGGGGACGGGGAGCCGCACCTGCCATCGCAGGGATCGGTGATGTTGACCGGCGACGGCCGCCACCTCCTCGTCACCAACGCGGCCAGCGACGACATCAGCGCGTTCGCCGTCCGAGCGAGCGGCGAACTCGAGCTGATCGGCCGGGCACCGACCGGCCCGGCGCCCAAGAGCGTCGCCGAGCGGGAAGGCATGGTTTTCGTGCTGGCCACGGGCGTCCCCGGCGTGGCCGGGTTCCGGCTCACCGAGGGCGGGCTGGAGCCGATCGCCGGCGCCCACCACGCCCTGTCCGCGGGCGCCGATCCCGCCCAGGTCGGCTTCACCCCGGACGGGTCGGCGCTGGTCGTCACCGAGCGCGGCACCGATTCGATCAGCACCGTCGCCCTCCATGACGACGGGACACCCGGCGGGCGACGGACGTTCGCCTCGTCCGGCCCGACCCCGTACGGGTTCGCCGTCACCGCAGGCGGGACGATGGTCGTCACTGAGGCGTTCGGTGCGGAGAGGGGGGCGGCGGCGGCGTCGTCCTACTCGGCCCGTGGCGGGGAGCTCACGCCGGTGAGCACCTCGGTGGGCAACGGTCGCAGCGAGATCTGCTGGGCCGTCGTCACCGGCGACGGCCGGTACGCGTTCACCACCAACTTCGCCGACGGTGCCGTGTCCCGATGGGCGATCGCCGGTGACGGGACCCTCCTCCTCGACGACGCCACCGCGGCGTTCTCCCAGGACGGCCGGCCCGGCCTCCGCGACGAGGCGCTCACGGTCGACAGTCGCTTCCTCTACGCCCTCGACGCCGATGCCGGCGCGATTCTCGGCTGGGCGGTCGGGGCCGGCGGGACCCTGTCGCCGGTCGGCTCCTGGGGCGGCCTGCCGGCCACCGTGGCCGGCCTGGCGGCGCGCTGACCTGCGGCCCGCCGCGCAGGTGACGGTCCGAGTCAGCCTCCGCCGTCTGCGGTTTTCCGGGACCTGAAGCGGCCCCACGCCTCGACGGTCCAACCGTCGTCGGCGAGCAGGGCGGTGAGGAGCTTGCGCCGGTCGGCATGGTCGGCGACGGCCGCGGCGAAGGACTCGTCGTCGACGGTCGGGACACCCGCCTGGCGCAGCACAGCAAGGTCGGGCCCCGGCAGTTCGGACGCGTCCCGCGTCACGAACGAGTCCGCCACCGTCTCGACCAGGACGTCGACCGCCACCTGGAGCGGGTCGGTGCTGGCCGGGTCCGGGCGGGCGCCCGGCGCCAGGCCGTGGCGCAGGAGGAACAGGGCGTCGTGCAGGACGACCACGCTGACCGAGGTCGACGCGTACTCGCGCCCGTTGTGGAACCAGGCCAGGGCGGGATACGTCAGATGACGTTCGCTGGCCAGCTGCACCATGGGGGTCAGGGCGACGAGGTGCTGGGGGAGCGACCCGAACCCCTCGCCGGTCCACGCCCCGGTCACGATGAGCTCGGACCGGGCCCCGAGGGAGAGGACGTACTGGGCGAGCTGGCGGCGCTCGGCAACGGCCGATGCGAACGGCGCCAGGTAGCTGATGCCAAGGGTGAACGCCACCAGGCCGTTGGCGCCGGTGACGACCGGGAGCAGCTGCCAGAGCCCGTCGCCGGCGGTGTAGGTGGATGTCCCCAGGGTGAACAGGTTGAAGCCCACGAAGTAGGCCCGCTCGAGCAGGCTGGCCGGCGCGCCCGTCTCCACCACCCGCACCGCCCCGTCCGACGCCGAGGCCACCAGCCACCACGCCCCGAACGTCACCGCCACCCAGGAGGCCAGCATGCCGGCGACGATGGCCACCCCGAAGACGGCCAGCAGCGCGTGGCGGGGACCGCTCGGGCGCCGGCCGAACCGGAGGGCGACCCGCCAGGCCACGGCGGACAGCCGGGCGGTGAGGGGCCCGGCGCCGGAGCCGGCGGCGATGACGGTCCAGAGCACGTCGACCCCCAGGACGATCAGGATGACCAAGCCGGCGACGACCAGGACGGCGCTCATCGCCGCTCGACCTGCTGCAGCGCGGAGGAGGCGCTCTCGCTGGTGGTGAGCAGCGCCCGACCGTCGAGCCGGTAGGCGATGGCCTCACCCTGCAGCCGGGGGCCGAGGGCGACGGGGTCAGGCGGCTGCTCCCAGACATTGTCGAAGCTGGCCGCCCCGTCCGGCAGGACCAGCTCGTAGGCCTGGCCGTACGTGCACAGGGCCACCCTCCGCCCGTCGGGCGAGATGTCGCCGCCCGTCACCTGGTCGAGCCCACCCCCCGTGCCGAGTGGCAGGGTCGTCACGCTGGTCATGGTGGCCGGCCGGGCGGGATCGAGGGGCGCGGCCGCCTTGTACACCGCGGCCCCTTGGGCCTCCTTGGTGACGACATACACGTCGCCCGTAGTGGGGTGGACGAGCAGGGCCTCGGCGTTGCGGGTGCCGTCCGGGTAGCGCAGGCGGAGGGCCTCGGCCGGGGCGGTGGCGGCGGGCGAGGCGCGGGTGGGGACCGGCCCGCCGCCCCCGGCGGCCGGCTCGGGGATGCGATAGACGACGATCTCGGTGCGCTGGTCGATGTTGTCGCCGATGTCGCCCAGGTACAGGTGCGGCTCGCCGGCCCGGCCGCCGGAGCCGGGGCCGGGACCGGCGGCCATGTCCTCCCAGTCGAAGGCCTCGGCGCCGGTGACCCGCCACACCCCGCAGCTGCGCCCCTGGAGGTCCAGGCAGTAGACGAGCGGCTCGTCGCCCGAGTCGTTGTGGGTCCAAAGGAGCCCGGGGTTGCGGCGGGAGGCGGCCAGGCCACTGCTCTCGTTGACCGCGGGGTCGGCGATGCGGCCGAGCATGGTCGACGGCCCGTAGCCCGTGGACGGCGCGGTCGCCCCTGGCGGGGTCGTGGTCGACGGCGGGGCCAGTGGGTCGTCGCCGGCCTCGCCGTCGCCCGAGCTTCCGGTGCAGGCGGCGGCCAGCACGGCCAGCACCAGCGCGCATGCCGCTGCCGGCCAGCGGCGAGCCACGCCTACCTGGTGAAGCCGTGCTGCTGGAGCCACTCCTTGGCCAGCGTCTCCGGGTCGGCCTTGTCGACGTCGGCCCGGCGGTTCAGCTG
>JBOGIE010000048.1:0-13043 GCA_050742435.1 Acidimicrobiales bacterium
TCCTCGGCCGAGCCCGCGTCGCGTGCCATGTACAGACTTTCGCGACCACCTCGCGCGATTCCTGCCTACACGGGTGAAATTCCTTCCATGGCGCCCTCAGCCGGCGATGGGAGCTGAACACTTACGTCGTCAGCGAGGTGCTAAGCACCATCGGCCCCGACTGGGCCGCCGGCAAGGCCGGCGCCCAGCTCGACCCCGAGGTGCCCACACACGCCCCCCCGCCATCCGATGGACTCCGCACCAGACTGCGGATGATCCCACTGCTCCCCGCCGTGATCCGCTACGACCGCCGAGCGCAGCGGGGCATGCCCAAACGCTGGCCCGCGGTCGGTCGCTTCCTCCGCGACACCTGCGGCCACGACTTCCCGGTGCTGGCACACCTGCGATCGAATCGGGCTCGTCGGGCCATCGCTTCGATGCTGGTCGCGAACCTGGATTCCCAATCGACGATCGTCGGCATCGACGTCAAGGTGCACGCCGGTGCTGTGTTCGCCGCCGTCGTCGGAAGTGTCGATCTCGCCGACGATGTCCGAGCCCTCGCTCGTAGTCATGGCATCGACGCCCAGCAGCTCGACGACACGATGCGGTTCGCCCGCGGCGACGACGGAGCACTGCCGGACCATTCACAGACCGCTCCGACTCTCCTTCTCGCCCGAGCCGCGGCCTCAAGTCCCGCGACGATCGACGCCGCGACGATCGCCGCTTGCCAGGACGCGCGCCTGACGCCGCCCGCGATCGTCGAGGTCGTCACCTGGTTGGCGGTGCTGCAATTGCTACATCGCCTCACCTGCTACGTGCGCCTCAGCGAGTGACATCGCCCTCGTCGAAAGGATCAAGCCGCGGTGGCTCATCGCAAGACCCACGACGAAGTTGCCATCGAAATCGACGCCCGTCCCGACCGGGTGTACGAGCTCGTCGCGGACATCACCCGCATGGGCGAGTGGAGCTCCGAATGCCGGAGCTGCCGATGGGCTCGCGGCGCCACCGGTCCCGCGGTCGGCGCGCGGTTCAAGGCACGCAACAAGGGCAGACGCGGACCAGCGTGGTTCAACACACCGACCGTCACCGTCGCCAATCCAGCACGCGAGTTCGGGTTCAACCGCAGCGGACCCGGCATGGGCTCCTACACCTGGCGGTACGTCCTCGAACCAACCGCAGCGGGTACACGACTCACCGAGTCCTACGACGTCGAGCGACCCCTTCCACGCCCGATGAACTGGCTGACAACGAAATGGGTCGGCACCACAGACCGGGACGACGATCTCCACGCGGGCATGGAGACAACGCTCGCTCGCATCAAGGCCGCCGCGGAAGCGCCATCAACCATCGCATCCGTCCGCGCGCTGGGACCCCGAGGAGGTTGTCGCGGCCTGCCGCCGCGGTGTCAGCTCGGACCAAGGCCAGCTGGAGATCCGTTCATTCGGTCGCCAAGGATGCGTACCGAACGACGGCTCGGCGTGCGTGTCGCTCGACGCCCGATTGCACAGAACGCGCGCCGGGCGAGGTCGGTCGACTTCATCACCCCGGGGGCCACCCTGACCCGGCGTTCCGGGATACCCGCAGTCGCTGGGTGCCCCGGGCCTCATGGGGCGCGCGTTCGGTACGGTCGATCGGCGTCCCGCGCCGCACGAATATCGGGCATTATGCGCCCGTCTCGTCTACACGGACGTGAGGAGGCTGGTGTGGCCAAGGTGTCCAAGGAAACCGCATCACACGTCGTCGACCTCGGAGTAGCGGAGGATCGATCCGAAGCGATGGAGGGCTACACCTTCAACTTCGTGTCGATTCGCGAGACTCACGACCTGGACGAGGTCTTCAAAGCACTTCCCGGTGGCAGCTGTCCAGTTGCGCACTGGGGTTACGTGAGCAAGGGGAAGATGACGATCCGATACGACGATGACCGGCAGGAGGTCGTTGAAGCCGGTGACGCGTACTACTTGAAGCCCGGACATCTGCCGACCTTCGAGGCTGGTACCGAGCTGGTCATCATCAGTCCGTCCAAGGAGTACGACGAGGTCGAGGTCGCGCTCGCGCATCTGCAGGATCCTGTCGGTGAGTAAACCTCGTTCATGACTGGTGCGATGAAGGAGCGGGGCGCACCGACACCTCGGGCTTGTCCCGGGCGATCCACTGGATGCGACCGGGCTCGCTGCTGCGGGTAATCGGGGTCGGTGGTCGCTCCGGCCGCAGAAGCACCGTGACGGCGACGCCAGAACGGCCGCTCTGGGCGCGCGATCACGAAGGCGCGAGTGTCCCCGAACGCGCGGGCATATCGACGCAGGGACATCGCCCCGATGTGCCGGTCAGGGACACTCGCGAAAGTCCCGGCGTTGTTCAGCGACTCGGGGACTTGTGCCCGGACGATCAACCGCGATCGCGTTATCGGCGCCCCCAACGGGATTCGAACCCGTGCTGCCGCCTTGAAAGAGCGGTGTCCTGGGCCGCTAGACGATGGGGGCCGAGTCCCGAGGGCATCTCATCGTAGCTGCCACTCGGTGCCATCGGTGGTGTCCCGGACTTCGACCCCTGCGGCGAGGAGGCGGTCGCGGAGGGTGTCGGCGTCGGACCAGCGGCGGTCGGCCCTTGCCTGGCGGCGGGCCTCGAGCAGGGCTTCCACGAACGGGCCGACCACCTCGCGGGGGTCCCGCACCCCTGACTCGGCGGCCTCCCCCAGCCTGACGACCATGGCGCGCAGGCCGGCCCGGCCCCGGTCGAGGATGTCGGACTGGGTAGTGTCCCTTGACCAGTCGTGCAGGAGGTCGTCGAGTTCAAGCAGCACTTTGACCGCGGCCGGCACATCCCCGGCAGTGAGCGCGGCGTCGAACGACTTCTCGAAGCGGTCGATGTCGACCTCGAGCGGATCAGCTGCGGGCGCAGCGGCCAACGGAGGCGGGGCCGCGGCCCGCACGTCCCCGGAGGCGGTCCCTACGAGCTCGTTGATCCCGAGCGTGGTACCCGAGGCGACCGCAGACATCTCACCCCGCATCCGCACGGTCACCGACCCCAAGCCGGCCACGGTGGCCGTGCCCGCGTCCAGGTCGAAGATGCAGGCGGTGTGCTCGTCGACCCCGAGGATGAACACCTCGGGAGGGAGCTGGGCTTCCAGCAGCGACAGCCGGCGTTCGCCCATGTAGCAGTACCGGGTGTCGTGGTTGCCACCCTCGGCGTTGTTGAAGTGGGGCACGACGACCGCGGGCAGGCCGACCGCGGACCCCATGAGGTCCAGCCCTTCCAGCCACCGCACCCGGTCGCCCACCTTGTAGATCTCGTAGACGGGCAGGGCGAGCGGCCCCAGCGTGCAGGCCGCGGCGCTGGCGAAGGTCACACACCCGCCCGTGCGCAGCTTGTCGGCCAGCACGGCGGGGACCTGGCTGGGCTTCCACTGGGCCAGGGCGTACGACGGGCTGCCCGGCCCGGCGAACACGTAGGCCGCCTCCCGCAACCGGGCCAGCATGGTCTCGTAGGCCAGGGGGTCGACGTCGTCCATCGACCGGAACGACAGCACGGTCAGCTCCCGCTGCACGCTCTCCCGGAAATAGGCCACGGCCTTGGCCGAGATGTCGTCGGCGTTCTCCTGGAAGCCGAAAGGAGTGTCGAGCATGCCCGCCGGCGCGGGGCCGGGCCCGAGGCGGGCGAAGAGGTCGCGGTGGACCTTGCTCATCGTCGGGCTCGTCTCCCCCGAGCCCATGATGACGAGGAGGCGCGCCATGGCGCTCACCCTAGAAGGACCGGTGAAGCAACTCCGCCAGCTCGTCCGGGAACTGCACGTGCAGGTCGTGGTCGCCGGTCATCCACTCGACCTGCACCTTGGGCGCGGCCTCGGTGATCCCCTCGACCACGGCCCGCTTCTGGTCGAGCGTGGCGTCGCCCGAGTCGGCCAGGACGAGCAGGACGGGGACGTCCAGGGCCGGGATGGCGGTAGACGGACGGTGCTCCCACAGCGAGCGCAGGAGCTGCACGTGCCGGCCGAAGGTCAGCCACGGCCGGACGGTGCCATCCGGAAGGCGCTCGAGGTTGGCCATGGTGACCTCGATCCCCCGGTCCGACCAGCTCGGATGGGACGCGCGGATGCGGGCCTCGACCACCTCGGCCGGGGTCCCGGCCAGGCGGGGTGGGGCCAGGGCGTCGAGGCAGGCCTCCCACTGTGGGAACTGGCGGGACAGCTCCAGCGCGCCTCCGTCGACCCCGGCCACCCCGGCCACCCGCCCGGGCGCCCGCAGGGCCAGGTCGACGGCCACGTTCCCCCCGGTCGACTGGCCGGCCACCACGGGCCGCTCGAACCCAACCGAGTCGACGACCGCCAGCAGGTCCGAACACAGGGTGGCGAACTCGTACCCGTGGTCCGGCTTGTCGCTCCGGCCGTGCCCCCGCAGGTCGACGGCGGCCACGGGATGGCCCAGGGCAACCAGCCGCCCGGCCACCCCCTCCCACGTACGCAGGTTGGACGACAGGCCGTGGACGAGCAGGAACGGGACCTCGTCGCCGCCCTCCCAGGTGGCCACATGGAGGGCCACCCCGTCGTCGACGGTGACCCGGCGGACCGCGGTGGGCTGCGTCATCCCGACCGGTGGAAGGACATCACGACCCCCTTGCTACCCGCGGAGGTCGCTGCGGCGAAACCTGCCGCGGCACACACGGGCCAGGGGAGGGCCGGAAGTACGCTCGCCTCGATGCTCGCCGTCCTGGCCTCGGCCGCCGCCGGCTACCTGCTCGGGACCGTGCCCTGTGCCGACACCGCCGCCCGCCTGGCCACGGGCGGCACCACCGACCTGCGGCTGGCCGGCACCGGCAACCCGGGAGCGGTGAACGCCATGCACGTGCTGGGCAAGGGCTGGGGCTGGGGCATCCTGGCCGCCGACGCCACCAAGGGGGCCCTGGCCTGCCTGATCGGCCGGCGGGCGGCCGGGACAGCGGGCGCCCACGTGGCCGGGACGGCGGCGGTGGTCGGTCACTGCTTCCCGGTGTGGAACGGCTTCCGGGGCGGCAAGGGGGTGGCGGTGAGCCTCGGCCAGTGCCTGGCCACGTTCCCGGCCTACCTGCCGGTGGACCTGGGCGTGGCGTGGGGCGTGGGCAAGTGGACGGGCCGGACGTTCCCCGGGACGGTGGCCGGATCGGCCACGTGGGTGGCGGCCAGCCTGCTGTGGTGGCGCAAGGCCTGGCCGAACCTGTGGGGGCCGGCGCCCACCGCGGCCCTCCCCGTGTCAGCCGCACTGAGCGCCGGAGTGATCATGTACAAGTTCCTCACCGCCGACATCCGGCCGTGATCGGGCTCGTCACCGACTCCAACGCCCAGCTGCCGCCCGCCCTGGCCGAGCGGTACGGGGTGGAGATCGTCCCCCTGACCGTGACCGTGGACGGGACCGAGTACCTGGAAGGGGTCGACCTGGACGCCGACGCCTTCTACGCCCGCTTCCAGGCCAGCCGCCCTGTGGTGTCGACCGCCCAGCCCAGCCCGGGCCGGTTCGCGGCCGCCTACGAGGCGGTGGCCGAGCGGGGGGCCACGGAGATCCTCTCGGTCCACATCGGGTCGACCGTCTCGGGAACGGTGAACTCGGCCCGGCTGGCGTCCCAGGTCTCGCCCGTGCCCGTGCGGATCGTGGACACCGGCACGGCGTCGTTCGCGGTGTCGCTCTGCCTGTGGGAGGGGGCCGAGGCGGTGGCCCGGGGCGCCACGCTGGAGGAGGCGGCAGCCGCGGCCGAACGGGTGGCGGCCACGGTCGGCAACGTGTTCGTAGTGGGGGCGCTCGACCTGGCCCGGGCCGGGGGCCGGCTCAGGGTCGACATCGCCCCGGACCGAGCCCCGACCGGTCCCGCCGTCCCCGTCCTCACCCTCAAGGGTGGGTCCATGCAGCAGGTCGAGCGGTGCACCGACCTTGAGGAGGCCGCCGACACCATGGCCGGCTTCGTCCGGGCCGCGGGTAAGGCCGACCCGCTGCGGGTAGGCGTGGGGCTGTCGGATCCCGGCACACTGCCCCTGGTGACCGCCCTCGAGGAGCGCCTGCGGGACGCCCCCGAGGTCCGGGAGCTGGTGCGCTACCGGATCGGGCCCAGCGTGGGCGCCCACACCGGCCCCGGCACGGTCGGGACCATGTTTGCCCCCGTCGGAGGCTGACCACGCCGACGGCCGGTGGGCCGGGCCAGTCGCTCGAAGTGGCTGCCGCGCCACTCAAGGTGAATGTGAGCGCTGCCGACAGGACTGTCCATGCACGCACCGAGGGTCTCCCGGGCGGCCAAGCGGCTCGCCGCAGTGTCGATGGTGGTGGGCGGCCTCGCCCTCCCCTTCCTCTCGCGCGGGGTCCCCGCCGCCGCCGCCCCCCTCCCGGTGGGGTCGGCCGGCGGCGCCAGCCTGATCTTCAGCGACGAGTTCGACGGCACCGCCCTGAACACGACGACCTGGCACACCTGTTCGTGGTGGGCCACGTCGACCTGCTCCATCGAGACCAACAACGAGCTGGAGCTCTACACCAAGAACAACGTGTCGGTCGCCAACGGCACGCTCAAGCTCCAGGCCCGCAAGGAGAACGCGGTCGCCTGGAACGGCAAGACCTACAACTACACCTCCGGCATGGTCAGCACCGGCGGCCGGCAGGGCGAGAAGCCCCCGGGCTTCACGTTCACGTACGGCTACGCCGAGGCCCGGGTCAAGGTCCCGGCCGGGCAGGGCCTGTGGCCGGCCTTCTGGACCCTCCCCGCCAGCTACGACTGGCCGCCCGAGATCGACGTCATGGAGATCATCGGCGACGAGCCCAACGTCACCCACATGCACTACCACTACCTGGACGGCGCCGGCACCCACCGCGGCCCGGGCGCCAGCTGGGCCGGGCCCGACTTCTCGGCCGACTGGCACACCTTCGGGGTCGACTGGCAGCCCGGCTCCCTCGTCTGGTACGTGGACGGCGTCGAGCGCCACCGCTTCACCAGCTCCTTCGTCACCGCCGAGCCGCAGTACCTGCTGCTGAACCTGGCCGTGGGCGGCAACTGGCCCGGCTCCCCCGACAGCTCGACCCCCTTCCCGAGCGACTACCTGGTCGACTACGTCCGGGTCTGGGACCGCTTCGGCACCGCGGGATCGACCCCGACCACGTCGCCCGCGCCGCCGTCCAGCTCCGGTTACGCGGCCGCGGTGGCGGGCGACGGCCCCGTCTCCCACTGGCGCCTGGGTGAGGCCTCCGGCACCACCGCCGCCGACTCGGTCGGCACCAACCCGGGCAGCTACCGCAACGGGGTCGCCCTCGGTGGGGCCAGCCTGGTGAGCGGGGACACCGCCAACAAGGCGGCTTCGTTCGACGGGAACGACGACTCGGTGGCGGTGCAGAGCTCGTCCGGGCTGAGCCCGTCGTCAACGGTCACGGTCGAGGCGTGGATCCAGCCCTCGGCCATCCCCTCGCCCGGCAACTTCGCCTCGGTCGCCACCAAGGCCGAGTCCTACGCCCTGCAGTTCAACGGGCCGCAGCTGGAGTTCACCACCATGGTGAACGGCGCCCGCCGGCGCGTGCAGGCCCCGGCCGGCGCGGTGACCGCCGGTGGCACGTACCACGTGGTCGGCACCTACGACGGGTCGGCGCAGCGCCTGTACGTCAACGGGTCGCAGGTCGCCTCGGCCAGCTACCCCGGCCCCATGGGGGTCAACACCAACCGGGTGGTGCTCGGCTCCTGGGACACCGCCTCGGAGTTCTTCGCCGGGGCCATCGACGAGGTGGCCGTCTACGCCAAGGCCCTGACCGCCGCCCAGGTCGCCAACCACTTCAGCGTCGGCAGCGGGACGGCTACCGCGCCGCCTCCGACGACCACGCCGACCACCACGACGCCCACCACCACGCCTCCGCCGCCGGCTTCCGGGTACGGGGCGGCGGTGGCGGGCGACGGCCCGGTGGCCTACTGGCGCCTGGGTGAGACGTCGGGCACGTCGGCGGCCGACAGCGCCGGCGCCCACACCGGCACCTACCGCAACGGGGTGGCGGTCGGCGCCGCCAGCCTGACCTCCGACGCCGGCGACCGGGCCGCCCGCTTCGACGGTGTCAACGACTCGGTCGTCGTCAACAACACCCCGGCCCTGAGCCCGACGGTGGTCACGGTGGAGGCCTGGGTCCGCCCGTCGGCCATCCCCACCTCCGGCAAGTTCGCCTCCGTGGTGGCCAAGGCCGAGTCCTACGCCCTCCAATTCAACGGCCCGCGGCTGGAGTTCACGACCATGCGGGACGGCGCCCGTCGCCGGGTCCAGGCCCCCGCCGGGGCCGTCGTCGCCGGCCGCACCTACCACGTGGTCGGCACGTTCGACGGGACCACGCAGCGCCTCTACATCAACGGGGTGCAGGTCGGCGCCTCCACCTTCTCGGCCATGCGCACCAGCTCGGCCCGGGTGGTCATCGGCTCGTGGGATAGCTCGTCGGAGTTCCTCTCCGGGACGATCGACGACGTGGCCGTCTACGACAAGGTGCTCAGCCCGGCCCAGATCACCAACCACTACAACCAGGGCCGCGCCGCCTGAACCACCTCGCCGCCTAGCCTCGGCCGGCGTGCTCGACGTCGACCGCTCGGTCCCGGTCCTGGTCGTCAAGGTCGGCCGCTACCCCCTGCACCACGGGGGCGTAGGGGCCATCCGGACCCTGGGCCGGCTGGGCGTGCCGGTCTACGCCGTCACCGAGGACCGCTTCACCCCGGCTGCGGTGTCCCGCCACCTCACAGGCCGGTTCGTGTGGCCGACCACGGGGTCGGAGGCACCCGAGGCGCTGGTGGACCGGCTCCTCGACCTGGGCCGGCGGGTCGGACGGCGGGCGATCCTCCTGCCCACCGACGACGAGGCCGCGGTGCTGGTGGCCGAGCGCGCCGGCACCTTGTCCGAGCGGTTCTCGCTGCCGTCGGTCCCGGTCGACCTGCCCCGCAAGCTGGCCGACAAGGCCGGGCTGTACGAGCTGTGCCGGGCCACCGGCACGCCGGCGCCGGTGTCGGCCCGGCCGGGGTCGGTCGACGAGCTGCTGGCCGTGGCCGCCGGCATGGGCTACCCGGTCGTGCTTAAGAACGCCGCGCCCTGGTCGCGGCTGCAGCGACCGGCGGTCGCCAGCAGCACGGTGGTGGGGACCGAGGACGAGCTGCGGGCCATTGCCGCCGGCTGGACGGACGGCATGCGAGCCGTGCTGGTGCAGGAGTACCTGCCCCATGCCCGCTCGCAGGACTGGATCGTCGGTCTGCACTGCGACGAGGCGGGGTCGGACGCCCAGGTCTTCACCGGGCGCAAGGTCCGGTCCTGGCCCCCCCACGCCGGGGTGGCCACCCGGGCGTTCACCGCGGCGAACCCGGAGCTGGCGGCCCTGACCGTCGCCCTGTGCCGGGCCATCGGCTACCGGGGGGTCGGCGACCTGGACTGGCGCTTCGACGAGCGCGACGGCCGGTACAAGCTGCTCGACTTCAACCCACGGATCGGCGCCCAGTTCCGGCTCTTCGAGACCGATGCGGGGGTCGACCTGGTGCGGGCCCTGCACCTGGACCTCACCGGCCGCTCGATTCCCGGGGGTCACGTGGCCGGCGGGCGCAGCCTGCGGGTGGAGAACCTCGACCTCCCGGCCATGGTGGCCTACCGGGGGGACGGGAGAGGGCCCGCCGTCCCCAGGGGCCATACCGAGCTGGCCTGGCTGTCGCTGGACGACCCGCTCCCCGCCCTGGCGGCGGCCATCCGGTCGGCGGCGCCGGCCGTGGGGCTCGTCCGGCGCCGGGCTCAGCGGCCCACGAACTCGTAGATCACCGCGTCGGCGTTGCGGTAGAAGACCTGCCAGTCGGGCGACCCGGCCAGCGCCGCCTCCAGCCCGGCCACCGCGCCCTCGGGCATGAGCCCCAGCACCCGGACGTAGGTCTCCTGGTCCCGGCTCAGGGAGAGGAACAGGCCACCCGTGGTCCACGGGACGTGCTCCCGGTAGAGCGTGTTGAGGAACGGCAGGTCGGCCGGGCCGAGGACGTGGTGGCGCAGCTCGTCCATGGTCGAGAGCGGCTGGGGTGCCGTGCCGGTCACGTACTCGTCGTAGTTGGCGGCGATCCGGCCGGGGACATTGGAGGCCAGCAGCCCGAGCGTGCTGCCGAGCGGGGCGTTGTCGAAGTAGTACTGGCTGGCCGCCACCGCCCCCGGCCGGACCCGGTACAGCTCGACCGACCCGTAGAAGGCGGACATGAACAGGGTCACCACCACGCACAGGGTGAGGCCCATGCGGATGGCCGCGGCCGCCCCCCACGTGCCGCCCAGCCGGGGGGCCAGGGCGCAGGCGGCCAGGGCCGCGGTCCAGGGCAGGGAGAACAGGAAGATGCGGAAGATCGCCTCGCCCCCGTAGTTCTCGGCCACGGCCACCAGTGCGGGCGAGGCGGCGAGGACGGCCAGGAGGAGGGTCGACCGTCCGGCCCGGAAGCGCCGCAGCGCCCCCAGCGACCCCATGGCCCACAGGCCGAGGATGAGGACCGGGGCGCCCAGGGCGGTCAGCCAGCGGCCGAACATCGGGTCGGCGGCGTCGAACCCCGCGGCGTGGGCATTGTCGAACGGGTTGTTGAGGGCGGAGAGGATCTCCCGGGGGTCGAACGGCGAGCCGGCCAGGTGGCGGTCGCTGCGCAGGTAGGACAGGTGGAGGGAGAAGTAGCCGACGGCCACCACGGCGAGGACGGCCACCACCCAGCGAGGCCGGACCATGCCCCCGGCGACCAGGATGCCGAGGCCGATCAGGATCAGGAACGGCGAGAGCTGGTGGGCCACGACGACCACGGCGAAGGTGCTGAACAGCGAAGCCAGGGCGACGGCGCGGAGCCAGCCGGCGGGGAAGGCCTCGCCGGCGGCCACGTCTTCGTGGACCGGGGCGGCCGTGGCCCGGAACACCCGGCGGGCGACCGTTCGCAGCAGCCGGACCGGCGCGGGGTTGGTGTCGGCCCGCAGCCAGGCCAGCACCATGCCGAACACACCCAGGCTCAGGAGGAAGGCCAGCGCCTGGGGGGCGAAGTAGTCCTGGCCCACCCAGTTGGCGGCGGCGAAAAGGAAGAGGCCGAGCCAGCGCTCCCGGCGCCCGAGGGGCAGCCAGCGGTAGACGAACGCCAGCTCCAGGCAGAACAGCAGGTTGAAGTAGACCGGCACCCACTTGGCGAACTCCAGCGGGCTGCCCGCACCGGCCATGCTGGTGAACCAGGCGGCCACGGCGAAGAACCCGGGCCAGTGGTGGTAGATGTCGACCGAGGGATCCAGGCCGCCGTGGCTGTTGATGTAGTCGGTCACCCCGATGTGCTTGTAGACCCACGGGTAGTTGGGCTCGGGAAAGAGCAGCGGCACCGTCGCGTGCAGGACCACGACCAGGGCGACGAGGTGCAGCAGCAGGCGGACGACCGAGAGGCCCGGCCGGGTCAGGGTCACCGCGATCGAGGCCACCAGCAGGCCCAGGCCGACGAAGTACAGGACGGGCAGCGCGTGCAGCAGGCCCCAGTCGTCGACGGCCTCGATGTCCACCACCCGCAGCGAGCCCAGCCAGAGGGCCAGGGCGGCGGGCAGCAGGAGGTCGGTCCACACCAGGCCCGTGGTCCGCGGCTCCGGTGGCGCCGCGGAGGTCGGCGGCGCCACCGGGCCGGGGCTGAGGAGCCGGCTGCTCGACCCCTCGGGAAGGACGACCGGCGCCCGCCGCCCTCGGGACAGCAGGGCGCCGAGCGAGGCGGCGGTCAGCGACATGGCCGGGAGCGTCACCGGGCCGTCCCTCCCGCCCTCGTCCGCTGCCGCCCGACCGCGTAGGCCAGGGGGCCGGCGGCCATGCCGGCCACCTCGGCCAGGACCATGCCGGCCGGCGGCCTGGTGCCCAGGGTGGTCGGGCTCCAGAGCGTGACGATCTGGCGGACGCCCGGCGGCAGGCGGGCCACGATGTCGCCGGTCGTCTGCCGGTCGCTCGCGTACTTGGCCAGGAAGGCGGTCAGCCCGGCGCCGTAGCGGAAGAGCTGGCGGCGCAGGGCGCGGTTGTCGCGGCGGTGATAGTGCCACACCACCGCCGAGGGCTCGTACGCCAGGGCGTAGCCGGCCCGCAGGATGCGAACGAAGGCGTCGAGGTCCTCGCCGCCCCCCGCCGGCGTCCCGGCGCCCAGGGCCACGTCGAACCCGCCCAGGCCCTGGAACAGCCGGCGGTCGACGGCGAAGTTGGCGCCGGTGCCGAACAGTCCCGCGCTGTACGGGTACAGCCGCGACAGGCCCTGGCGGTCGTCCAGCGAGAACATCCGGGGGTCGACGCGGGACGCCCAGGAGAACCGCCGGTCGAAGTACCGCTGCGCGGCGGTGTCGAGCTCGGCCGGCGTGACCAGGCCGGTCACGCACCCGACCTCGGGGGCCCGGGCGAAGCCGGCGGCCAGGCCGTCCAGCCACCGGGCGTCGACCCGGGTGTCGTCGTCGGTGAAGGCAACGTACCGGGCGTCGGTGGCCACCATGCCGCGGTTCCTCGCCCGGGACAGGCCGGGCACCGGTTCGACGACGTACCGGAACCGCAGGTCGTCGCCGGCCATCCGCATGAAGCAGTCCCGCGTGGCGGTGGACGAGGGGGCGTTGTCGACCACGACCACCTCGAACCAGCCGTACTCCAGAAGCCGCAGCAGCTTGAGCGAGGTGGCCAGGTATTCGTCGCGATCCCGCGTACAGAGGACGACGGCGATCCGCTCCCCGTTCATGGCGGGCTGATGGGCCGCTGAGGACGGGCGGCGGTCCACGAACGGGAGGGGGAGGTCGCCGGTATGGTCGTCCGGGACGGCGGTGACCGACCCCACGACCCGGCGGTGGTGGCGGACGAGGATGCGGGCGGTCACGCTGGCCGCGGCCAGGACCGCGAGCATGGCCCCGGGGTTCCACCAGCGGAGCCAGAGCAGCGCCTGGGCCAGGGCGGTGCAGATGGTCAGGCTCAGGGCGACGACCAGGGCCAGGCGGGCCACGCCGTGGGCCAGCGGCAGGTGGCCGAGGAGGGCCCACCCGGGCACGAAGGTGATGAAGGCCAGGGCCAGCAGGAGCCGGGCGGGGCCGGCCACGCCGGCGGCGGCCAGGATCAGGAGGGCGGCGG
>JBOGIE010000049.1:0-12909 GCA_050742435.1 Acidimicrobiales bacterium
GTCGTCGGGGCCATCAACTCCAACGACAACTCCATGACCAACTTCTCCAGCTGGGGCCCGGTGGACGACGGCCGCCTGCGGCCCGACGTGGTCGGCCCCGGCTGCCAGAACGGCGGCGACGGGGGCATCACCTCGGCCGACTTCCTGGACCCGGACAACGACGGCCAGTTGGACGCGGGCGAGACCCAGAACACCTACACGGTCAAGTGCGGCACCAGCATGGCCACGCCGGCCGTGGCCGGCGGCCTGGCCCTCCTCACCCAGCAGTGGCGCTCGACCCGGGGCCCCGGCTCCCGGCCGCTGGCCCACACGGCCAAGGCCATCGCCGTCCACACCGCCACCGACCTGGGCAACGCCGGTCCCGACTACTCGTTCGGGTGGGGCGCCTACAACGCCCAGGCGGCCGTCGACCTGGTGCGGGCCGACGACACCGCCGACCTCATCCACGTCGACCAGGTGGACAACGGCCAGACCGACACCTACACGTTCAACTCGGACGGGACGGGGACGCTGCGCGTCTCTCTCGTCTGGAGCGATCCGGCTGCCACCCGCCTGGCCGCCACCACCCTGATCAACGACCTCGACCTGCGCCTCGTGGGGCCCGACGGGGTCACCGTGCAGCCTCTCGTGCTCAACGCCGGCTCGCCGGCCAACAACGCCGCCGCCGGCAACGACGCGGTCAACAACACCGAGATGGTGGTGGTCGGGGCCCAGGCCGGCACGTGGGAGGTCCGGGTGGGCGGGACGACGGTGCCCACCGGTCCCCAGCAGTACACCCTGATCACGCCGGCCGACGCCGAGCTCAACCGCCGCCCCGTGGCCGACGCCGGCGGTCCCTACACCACGGCCGAGGGCGCCAACGTGGCCCTCAACGGCAACGGTTCCAGCGACCCGGACGGCGACGCCCTCACCTACGACTGGGACTTCGACAACGACGGCCAGTTCGACGACGCCACCGGCCCGACGCCGTCCTACGACCTGGTCGGCCAGGACGGCGTGTTCACCGTCGGGCTGCGGGTCACCGACACCAAGGGTGCTTCGGCCACCGACACCGCTCAGGTGACGGTGACCAACGCCCCGCCGGGATTCACCAACGTCGTCAGCAACGGGCCCCGCCCGGAGAACACGGCCATCACCCTCAGCGGGACGGCCACCGACCCCGGATGGCTCGACACGCTCACCGTGTCGGTCGACTGGAACGACGGGTCGCCGGTCCAGACGCTGTCAGGAGCCGACATCACCGGCTCGGAGAACGTCCGGCCCGACGCCACCGTGAGCTTCAGCGTCAGCCACGTCTACGGCGACAACGGCCCCTTCGCCGCCACCCTCTGCGCGGCCGACGACGACACGTCGACCTGCCAGCCGGCGGCCCTGCCGTTCACCAACGTCAACCCGACCGCGGCCATCGACCCGGCCGGATCCATCCTGGTCAACGGCGTGCCCACGTTCCTCGCCCAGACCGGCGTCCCCATCTCCTTCACCGGGGACTCGACCGATCCGGGCAGCGACGACCTGACCGTGACCTGGGACTTCGACGACGGCACGCCGGTGGTGACGACGACCTACCTGGTCAACCCGCCCAACCCCGACCCGCCGCTGAGCCCCAGCGTGCAGCCCCGGGACGTGAGCGACACCAAGTCCCACGCCTTCGCCGACGCCTGCCTGTACGTCATCGAGTTCCGCTCGACCGACGACGACCTCGGCGCCAGCCCGGCGGCCAACGCCAACGTCATCATCGTGGGCACCGACCCCCAGACCCGCTCAGCCGGCTTCTGGACCCAGCAGTTCCGGGGCGGCGGGGCGGTCAAGCTCGGAAATCAGACGCTCGACTGCTACCTGGCCATCACCGGCTACATGAGCACGGTGTTCAACGAGCTGACCAACGCCTCGACCCGCCCGGCCGCCCTGGCCGTGCTGCAGCCGAACGGGAACGGGGGGAGCGCGCTGCAGCAGTTCGACCGCCAGCTCCTGGCCGCCTGGCTCAACTTCGCCAACGGCTCGGTCGGCTACGCCGAGCCGGTGGACACCAACGGCGACGGCACGGTCGACACCCCGTTCAACGTGGCCGTGGCCACGGCCGAGGCGGTCCGGGTCAACCCGGCGTCCACCGCGGCCCAGGTCGAGGCCCAGAAGAACGTGCTGGAGCGGATCAACCTCCGCCACGGCGGATAGCGGCGGGGGCGAGCCGCGGTCCGGGTCCCGAACCCGGACCGCGGCTTTCGTCCGTTTTCTCCGGTTTGATAGAGTCGTCCGGTGCGGTGGGACCGGCTGCGGGGCCCGTACGGCGAGGACGGCTTCTCCCTGGTGGAGGTGCTCGTCGCCATGGCCCTGTTCGGCCTGGTCCTCGCCGCCTTGACGGGCGCCCTGATCTCCTCGGCCCGGTCCATCGGTGACCAGCGGCTGCGCACTGCGGCCACCCGTGTCGCCACCGACCACCTCGAGACGCTGCGGGCCGTCCCGTTCGACGAGCTCGACGCCCGGGCCGGTCTGACGACGACGACGACCCCGGACGGGCGGGCGTTCTCCGTCGACACGGCCGTGACCGCCATCGACCCGGCGAGCGGAGCACCGGCCGCGGCGGGACGGGTCAAGCAGGTCACCGCGGTCGTTTCCTGGGAGTCGGGTGGGGCGGGGCGGGAGGTCTCGTACACGACGGCCGTGGCCGCCGAGGAACCCGCGGCGACGGCGTCGCAGGCCATCGGCACCATCTCGCTGTTCCCGAGCCCGGCGACGACCGATGCGACCGGGACGCCCTTGCAGGACCTCGAGGTCACCGTCCCCCTGACCGGCTTCACCACCGGCACCCTCGTGCACCTGTCGTGGACAAACGCCGGCACCTCCGCCGGGGCCAAGACCCTGACCAGCACCAGCGGCCTGAACTGGCGGGGGACCATCGCCAGGGAGCAGGTGGCCGCCACCCTCGTGAACGGTCGGGGCGACGTGCCGTTCACCGTGTCGGTCGGGGGCCTCACCGCGTCCTACACCCTGGCCGTCCAGCAGGCGACCGCCAACCCCCCGGCGATCACCGGCGCCACCATCGACCGCGACCCGATCGTCGTGGGGCAGCCGGGTAGCGGGCCGACCTGCGCCAATCGGAACCGGTGCCAGAACACCGTCGACGTCACCTTCACGGTCACCGCCGCCGGGCTCGATGCCAGCCAGGACGCGGTCATCGTCCAGTTCCAGCTCTTCGACGGCACGTTCGTGGAGGTCCCGCTGGCCCCGAGCGCCGACCGGTGGCAGCTCACCGTGCCGGCGCGGACCACGAAGTTCCGGACCGGATCCGCCCGCGCCTTCCGCTTCACGGCCATCAGGACCTCCGACGGCGCGGCAGCCACCACCACCGTCTCCCGGGACGTGGTGAGCGCATGAGCCGGCACCGGGGCGAGGAAGGCGTGACCCTCGTGGAGCTGCTGACCGCCATGGCGATCGCCGCCGTCGCGCTGGCCTTCGTCACCGGCACCGTGGTCAACGCCCTCGCCGCCTCCCGCCGGCAGACGGCGCAGATCGCCGCCCTGAACGACGCCAAGCTCACCTTCGAGCGGGTCACCCGCGACATCCGGGCCGCCGACCCTTTGCAGGAGGCCGGCCCCGACCGCATCACCCTCGACCTGCCGCAGGCCGACGCCACCGTGCGCACCGTGGTCTACGAGCGGGTGGGCGAGAGCCTGGTCGCCCGCAACCCCGGGGCCGCCGAAAGCCGGACCCTGGTCGACGCCCTGGCGCCCGACCAGCCCCTCTTCCTCTTCCACCTCGCCGACGGCTCCACGAGCACCGGCGACTCCGCCGTCGACGCCCGCGCCGTCCGGTCCGTCACCGTCCGCCTCCGGCTCGACACCGGCGGGGCCGGGCCCATGGTGGACCTGGCCAACCGGGTCGTGATGCGGAACGCGGCGTCCTAGCGTGCGCCCTGTCCGCTCGGAGCGCGGCAGCCTGCCGGTGGTGATGCTGGCCATCCTGGTCGTGGGGAGCCTGATCACGGCCCTGGTGGGCACGGTCGTGACCGGCCAGCGCCAGACCCGCTTCGACCAGGGCTTCGAGCAGTCGCTCCAGGTGGCCGAGATCGGGATCGAGCGAATGCGCTTCCTCATCAAGTCCGGCGCCCGCACGGACGACTTCTCACTGCCCGAGAGCGCGGTGCCGGGCGGGCGGTACGGCGGCACGGCTGACCGCGACGGCCGGACATGGGCATTGTCTTCGACCGGGATCGCCGACGACGGGACCAGCCGCACGGTCGCCCTGACCCTCACGGCGCGGTCGGTGTTCGGCGTCGCCGCCTTCGGGCGCACCCGGGTGGAGCTGCGGGGCAACAACAGCGCCGACTCCTACCGCTCGGGCACGTTCACCCCGCCTTCGGGGTTCTCGCTCTCGGCGAGCGGATCGAACATCTGCGACGGGCTCTCCGCCGCCGACCCCTTCAGCCCGGCGGCGAGCACCACGACCCGCATGTGCTCCCCCACCGGCGAGGGCGTGGTGGCCACCAACGCCGAGCTCTACCTGCGCGGCGGGGTGATCGACAGCGTCGACCGGGCGGAGATCCACTACGCGCGGGAGGAGGTGGCCGCGCCGTTGGAGGGGGCGACCGGGTTCTGCGGCGGCGTCACCGCCACGTGCGGGAGCGAGCGGCTCGCCTACTTCACCGATCCCATCGAGCTCGACCCGGATCCCGTGATCCCGCCCGCCGATCTCACCAACCAGGGCCCGTTCGACGGCGGCACGCTGCCGGCCGGTCGCCAGCTCTACACCAACGTCACCCTCGACACGAGCACGGTCGTGCAGGGAACCCCGTCCAACCCCACGGTGATCTACCTGACCGGCACGCTGACCGTCCCGAACGGCGAGGTGGTGAACTTCCAGCTCGTCGGCGGGCGCTGGGTCCCCAAGCCGGCGCCCGGCCTGCTCATCTTCTCGGCCGGCGTCGGGCCCGCCCTGCGGTTCGGCAACCACGCCTCGTTCGCCGGCGCGGTGTACGGCCCCCGGGCCACCTTCTCCGGCGGAGCGGCGGGCAACATCTACGGCTCGATGGTGACCGGCAGCATCAGCACCCAGGGCAGCTGGAACTTCCACTACGACCAAGCCCTGGGCGACGTGGAGACCGAGGCCCGCCACGTCGCCACCCACTGGGCCGAGCGGTGACGGCGCGCTGACGCGTCAGGGCCACGAAGACCGGCGGGCGACGAGCACGAGGGCGTCGTCGCCGGTCCCGGCGTGGCGCCCGTGCAGGCCGCGGGCCAGGTCGGCGACCTCCGGCGACAGGTCGATCCCGTCCAGCATGCCCGGGGCCATGCCGTCGGTGGCGGCGACGAGCGTGTCGCCGACCGCCAGCGGCGCCGGCAGCTCGCGCAGCGGTGGGAGGCGGTCTCCGACGACCCCGCCCCGCAGCGGCACCGACCACCGCTGCACCGGCCCGCCCCGTCGACCCGGGCGGAGGACGGCGGCGTCGACGTTGCCCACCGCGAGCCACCCCAGGGTCGGGCTCCGTGCGTGGACGGCGACGAGGGTCATCACCACGCCACGAGAGCCCCGCAGGGCGGTGTGGCAGGCGGTCAGGCCGCGGAGCAGCGGCTGGCCGGCCGACGCCCGGACGCACTCCACCGCCCGCTCGGCCACGTCGGCGGCCTCCTGGCCATGGCCCAGCCCGTCGACCACCGCCACCAGCACCCCGTCCGGTATGGCCTGGACCAGGAAGGCGTCGCCCGAACGGGCCTGGCCGGGATAGGGCGAGGCGCACACCGCCCAGTCGACCGCACCGCACCGCCCGCCGTCGGTCACGTACCCGCCCATTTGCGCATGGTGACGGTGGTGCCGCGCCCGACCACCGAGTCGACCTCGAAGGTGTCCATGAGTCGGCGGGACCCGGGCAGGCCCACGCCGAGGCTGCCCACGCTGGAGTAGCCGTCGGTGAGAGCCAGGTCGAGGTCGGCGATGCCGGGGCCCCGGTCGGTGGCCACGACCACCAGGCCCCACCGCCCCTCGCCCCGCTCGGGCCGCAGCACGATCTCGCCGCTCCCGGCGTAGACCACGATGTTGCGGGCGATCTCGGACACCGCGGCGGCGATGAGGGTCTGGCCGGTGCGGGAGAACCCCAGGGTGGCGGCCACTTCCTTGGCGCGGGTCCGGGCGGTGACGATGTCGCCGTCGGCATCGATGGGGATGCGCTCCTCGGGAGCCACCTACGTGGCCCCGGGGCCTCGCAGCAACGCCAGCCCGTCGTCGAGGTCGAGGGCGGTCCTCACCCCGTCGAGGGTCAACCCGAGCTGCACCATGGCGAAGGCCACCTCGGGCTGGATCCCGACGATGATCACGTCGGCCCCGCGGAGCTTGACGGTATAGGCGATGGTCGACAGGGTGCGGGTGGCGTAGGAGTCGATGACGTCGAGCACGGTGACGTCGACGACCACACCACGCACGCCGTGCTCGCCCACCCGCTCGGCCAGGCGCTGCTGCAGGTCACGCAGCTCGGCGTCGGTGATGGCGTCCTGCACCGACGCGATGAGGCACTGCCCCTGGCGGAGGATGGGCACCCTCACGGCGGGCCGGAGGCGGGCCCCTCGCCGTCGGCGGCGACCACCCGCAAGCCGAGGAGCCGGTCTGCCTCCTCGATGCCGCCCTGGAGGTCGGCCACGGTGGTCACGTTGCCCAGGCTGATGCCCAGGCCGACGAGGGTCTGCGCCACCTCGGGGGAGACGCCGGTCACGATGGCCGTGGCGCCCATGAGCCGGGCGGCGTCCACCGTCTGGATGAGGTGGTTGGCCACCCGGGAGTCGACGGCGGCCACGCCGGTGACGTCCAGGACCACGACCTTGCCGCGCCGGGCGCGGATGGCGTGCAGGAGCTGCTCGGTGAGCTGCTGGGCCCGGCGGGCGTCGAGCATGCCGATGATCGGGAGGATGAGCAGGCCGGGGCGGAGCTGGAGCACGGGCGTGGACAGCTCCTCGAGCTCGCGTTGCTGCGACCGGATGGTGCGGTCCCGTTCGAACAGGTAGGAGTCGATGGCCAGGCCGAGGTCCAGGAACAGGACCTTGGCCAGCGTCCGGTACATGGCCTGCATGCCCGTGAGGTCGCCGGACATCTCGCGCAGCCGAGCCGCCACCTGGTTCAGGTAGAAGAGGTACGCGGCCAGGTACCAGCTCACGTCGGCGCTGACGTGGTCCCGGAGGGCGGCGGCGATGGCCAGGCGCCGGTCGACGAAGCCCTCGTCCATGGCCCCACCGCTGGTGAGGCCCCCGAAGTACTGGCGGAGCACCCGCTGGGCGTCCTCGTCCGTGCGGGGCCCACCGTTCCGGCCGGCCACGAGCTCGGCGGTGAGCGCCTTCACGATGTCGCCGACGTGGGGGTCGACCAGGTCGTCCATCTCCCCCAGCAGCTTGACGTCGTCCTGGTCCAGCCCCAGCCACGCCTTGCGCTGGTCGAGCTCGTGGCGGTTGAGGTTCATCTCGGCCCGCAGTTCGGCCAGATCGTGGTCGTTCATCGTGTCCTCTCAGCCGGCACCCGAGGCCCGCACGGCGATGCGCAGGTCGTGGGGGCTGGTGGCGTGGTCCATGGCGTCCTTCAGCGTCACCAGCCCGTCGGCATGGAGCTGGAGCAGGTGCTGGTCGAAGGTCTGCATGCCGTAGTAGTCGCCTCCGGCGATGGCATCGACGATGTCGCCCGTCTGCGCCGGGTCGAGCAGCAGCTCCTGGATGCGGGAGGTCACCACCATCACCTCGAGGGCGGCCACCCGCCCGCCGCCGGCACGGGGGACGAGCCGCTGGCAGACGATGCCCTGCAGGGACCCGGCGAGGGACAGGCGGGCCTGCGCCTGCTGGTAAGGCGGGAACAGGTCGATGATCCGTGTGACCGTGTCCTTGGCGCTGGTGGTGTGCAGGGTGGAGACGACCAGGTGGCCGGTGGCCGCCGCCTGCAGGGCGGCGGCCGTGGTCTCCAGATCCCGCATCTCGCCCACGAAGATGACGTCCGGGTCCTGGCGGGCGGCCGAGCGGAGGGCGGAGGCGAAGGAGCCGGTGTCGGCACCGATCTCCCGCTGGTCGACCAGGGCCAGGTTGTCGCCGTGGATGATCTCGATCGGGTCCTCGATGGTGACGATGTGGCACCGCCGGGTGGCGTTGATGTGGCCGATCATGGCCGCGGTGGTCGTGGTCTTCCCCGAGCCCGTCGGCCCGGTCACCAGCACCAGCCCCCGGTGCGCCTCGGCCAGCTTGCGGACCAAGGCGGGCAGGCCGAGGTCGTCGAAGGAGGGACCCCCGCTCTCCACCCGCCGCAGCACGAGGCCCACCCGGCCGAGCTGCGAGAACGCTGCGGCCCGGAAGCGGGTGCCGTCGGGCAGGGCGTAGGCGAAGTCGGCCTCCACGCCGCCCTGGAAGCGCTCCCACCGGTCGGCGGGCATCAGCTGGCGGGCGAATACCTCGGTGTCGGCCGGCGTCAGCGGCGGAAGGGTGTCGACCGCGGTCAGCTCGCCGTCGACGCGGACGTACGCAGGTCCGCCGGCCTTCAGATGCAGGTCGGAGCCGGCCACCTCCACCAGGTGGCGCAGGTAGTCCTCTGCCTTCGGGCCGGTGCGGCCGCTCTTGGTGCTCATTCGACGAGGTCGAAGATCTTGAACATCGGCATGTACAGGGAGATGACCATGGCCCCGACGATCCCCCCGAGGGTGGCGATCATGAGCGGTTCGAGGGCGGCGGTCAGCGACTCGGTCGTAGCCTCCACCTCGAGGTCGTAGAAGTCGGCGATCCGCCGCAGCATCTCGTCCATCGCCCCGGTCTCCTCGCCGACCCCCACCATCTGCACGACCATGGGCGGGAAGACCGGATGGTTGGAGAGCGGCTTGGCCACGCTCTCGCCCCGCCCGACCGCAGCCCGCACGTCGGCCACGGCCCGGGAAATGACGGCGTTGTCGATGGTGTCGGACGTGATCTCCAGGGCCAGGAGGATCGGGACCCCGGCGTGCAGCAGGGTGCTCAGGTTGCGGGTGAACCGGGCCAGGGCCAGCTTGTGGAACAGGTTCCCGAACACCGGGATCTTGAGCTTCCAGGCGTCCAGCCGGGCCCGTACCTCGGGTATCCGGCGGGCCCGCTTGTACCCGGTCCACGCACCGACGGGCAGGAAGATGAGGAGGAACCACAGCCGGCGGACGGCGGAGGACATGAGGAGCAGGGCCCGTGTCGGGAGGGGCAACGTGCCCCCCAGCGACTGGAACATGCCCACGAACGTGGGGACGATGAAGAGAAGCATCACGGTCGTCAGCAGGACGGCGAGGATGAGGACGACCGCGGGGTACGTCATCGTCGACTTGACCTTGCGGCGCAGGGCCACGTCCTTCTCCATGGTGTCGGCGATGCGCAGCAGCACCAGGTCGAGGGTGCCGGCCGTCTCCCCCGCCCGGACCATGGCGACGTACAGCTTGGGGAAGGTGGGGTGCTCGGCCAACGCCTCGGAGAGGGACTTGCCCTCCTCGACCCCCGCCCCCACCTTGCCGATGACCTCCCGCAGCTTGGGGTTCTCCGACTGCTCGGCGAGGATGTTCAGGCTCCGCAGGAGGGTGAGCCCCGAGGAGATCATGGTGGCGAACTGGCGGGAGAAGATGGCCAGCTCCTTGAGCTTGACCTTGCCGCCGCCCCTTCCGGGCAGGGTGATCTCCCGCTTGAGGCCGGTGGTCCGCTGCTCCTCGACCGACAGCGGCACCAGGCCGAGGTCCCGCAGCCGGGCGACGACCATCCCCTGGTCGGTGCCCTCGACGGTGCCCTCGCGGGCCCGCCCGGCGCTGTCCCGGGCCCGGTACCGGAACGTGGCGGTGGTCGCCACCGCTAGCGGGCCTTCCCGGCCAGCTGCTTGAACTCCCCCACGTTGTTGGCCCGCTCCAGGGCCGCCTCGTAGGCCACCTTCCCCGACCGCACCAGGTCGGCCAGGGACTGGTCCATGGTGACCATCCCGTGCTGCTTGCCGGCCTGGATGGCCGAGTACATCTGGTGGGTCTTGCCCTCACGGATGAGGTTGCGGATGGCCGACGTCGCCACCATCACCTCGCAGGCCGCCACCCGGCCCTTGCCGTCGGCGGTCGGGAGCAGCTGCTGGCACAGCACGCCCTGGAGGGTGCCGGCGAGCATGACGCGGATCTGCTCCTGCTGGGACGGGGGGAACACGTCGATGATCCGGTCCACGCTCTGGGGCGCGTCCTGGGTGTGCAACGTGCCCAGCACCAGGTGCCCGGTCTCCGCCGCGGTCAGCGCCACCTGGATGGTCTCCAGGTCCCGCATCTCCCCGACCAGGATGACGTCGGGGTCCTGGCGCAGCGCGTGCTTCAGGGCGGCGGCGAAGCTGTAGGTGTCGGTGCCCCGCTCCCGCTGGTTGACGATGCAGCGCTTGTGCGGGTGGAGGAACTCGATGGGGTCCTCGACGGTCATGATGTGGCCGGCCCGCTCACGGTTGACGAGGTCGATGACCGAGGCCAGCGTGGTCGACTTCCCCGACCCGGTCGGACCGGTGACGAGCACGAAGCCCCGGGGCAGCTGGGCGAACCCGGCCACCGACGGCGGCACGCCCAGATCCTCCAGCGGCTTGATTTCGAAGGGGATGACGCGCATGACCGCGCCCAGCGCGTCACGCTGGCGGAAGACGTTGACGCGGAAGCGGGACCGGCCGGGGACGGTGTAGGAGACGTCGAGCTCGAGCTCGTTCTCGAACGCCTCCCGCTGCCGCTGGGTCAGGATCCCGTAGATCATCTTCTGCAGCTCCACCGGGGTGAGCAGCCCGTACTCGTCGAGGGGTGCCAGCTCGCCCCGCACCCGCATGGCCGGGGGGGCGCCGGCGGTGAGGTGGAGGTCGGAGCCACCCGCCTCCACCAGGCGGATCAGGACCTCGTCGAGGTCGACGCCGGCGTCCAGCTCGTAGGCCAGGAGGGTCTCCGCCGACGGCTTCGCGCCCGGCGCCGCGGCGGCGGGCTCGGCGAGCACCGCCTTGCCGCGGGCCCCCGCCTTGCGGGAGCCTGCCCGCCCCGCGGCGCGCGATCCACCACCGCCGGCCAGATGCTCGATGGCCCGCAGGAGGTCGGCCCGGACGGTGAGGGCCATGGTGACGCCCATGCCGGTCAGCTCGGCGATCCGGTCGGCCTGGTCCACCGCCGTGGACCGGGCCACGGCCACGACCAGCTCGTCGGCACCGGCGAAGGCCACGGGCAGGGCCTCCAGCTCCAAGGCCACCTCCCGGGGCAGCAGGGCGGCGGCGGCAGGGTCGACCTGGCCGGCGGTGGTGTCGACGAAGGGCAGGCCCAGCTGCTTGGCCATGGCCGACGCCACCGCCCGCTCGGTGGCCGCCCCGGCCCGCACGAGGGCGGTGGCCAGCGGCAGGCCCTGGTCGCGGCGGAGGCGCTCGGCCGCGGCCAGTCCCGCCTCGTCCACCAGGCCGTCGGCCCGCAGGATGTCGAGCAGGCGGCTCACCGCCGGGACCTTTCACACGATGACACGGGCGACCTCCTCCAATGACGTCTCGCCGGAGCGGACCTTCTCGAGTGCGTCCTGCCGTAGCGTGCGCATCCCTTGCGACCTGGCGAGCCGCCCGACCTCGGCCGTGCTGGCCCGTTCGACCACGGCCCGGGCGATCTCCTCGGTCACCGGCATCACCTCGTGGAACGCCAGCCGGCCGCGGTACCCGCTCTGGGCGCAGCGGGCGCAGCCCACCGGGCGGTACAGCGTGGGCACCCCGTCGTCGCCGACCCGCATGCCGAGGCTTTCCAGGGACGGGGCGTCGGGCAGGTAGGCCTCCCGGCAGTGCCGGCACAGCCGCCGCCCAAGGCGCTGGGCCAGCACGCAGTCGACGGCGCTGGCCACGAGGAAGCCGTCGATGCCCATCTCGGTGAGACGGGTCACTGCCGAGGGGGCGTCGTTGGTGTGCAGGGTGGTGAGGACCAGGTGGCCGGTCAGCGCCGCCTGGGTCCCGATCTGGGCGGTCTCCAGGTCCCGCATCTCGCCGACCAGGACGATGTCGGGGTCCTGGCGGAGGATGGAGCGCAAGGCCCCGGGGAACGTCAGGCCGGCCCGGGGGTTGATCGGTACCTGGCTGATCCCGGGGATCTGGTACTCCACCGGGTCCTCGACGGTGACCACGTTGACCGTGGGGTCGCTGATCTCGTTGAGGGTGGCGTAGAGCGTCGTCGACTTGCCCGAACCGGTGGGCCCGGTGACGAGCACCATGCCGTAGGGCTTCCGGAAGCTGGTCTCGTAGCGCCGGTAGTTCTCCGGCAGCAGGCTCAGCTCGCGGAGGTTCAGCAGCGCCGAGTTCTTGTCGAGGATCCGGAGCACCAGCTTCTCCCCGTGCACGGTCGGCAGGCTCGACACCCGCAGGTCGATCTCCTTGCCCGCGGCCCGCAGACTGACCCGGCCGTCCTGGGGCACGCGCCGCTCGGCGATGTCGAGTCCGGCCATGATCTTCAGCCGGGACACCACCCCGGCGTGGATGGCCCGACGCTGCTTGGTCACCTCGTGCAGCACGCCGTCGATCCGGTACCGCACCCGGAACTCGTGCTCCTGGGGCTCGAAGTGGAGGTCGCTGGCCCGGTCCTGGACCCCCTGGGCGATCAGGGCGTTCACGAACTTGACGACCGGGGCGTCCTGGGCCGCGCCGGTGAGGGCGGACAGGTCGTCGTCCTCGTCGTCGGCGACGCCCGCGAAGGCATCGTCGACCGCGTCGCCCATCCGGGCGTACCGTTCGACGGCCGCGGCGATGTCGCCCGGCGTGGACACGACCGGCTGGATCTCGAGGTCGGTCACGTTGCGGGCGTCGTCGATGGCCAGCACGTTCGACGGGTCGCTCATGGCCAGGAGCAGCGCGCCGGAATCGGTGAAGCCGATGGGGAGCATGGTGTGACGGCGGGCGATGGCCTCCGGCACCAGCCCCACCGCGCTGGGATCGACCTGG
>JBOGIE010000050.1:0-12828 GCA_050742435.1 Acidimicrobiales bacterium
CACGAGCAGGGCCCGGCTGGGGACGCCGAGCCGCCGGGCCACGGCCCGGGCCAGCACCCGGGCCTGGTCGAACCCCCGGGCCCGCAGCCGGGCCGGCGTGGTCGGCGCCCACGTCACCACGTCGATCTGCCCGGTGACCAGGGCGGCCATGCCCCGGCTCAGGAAGGGCACCGACGACCGGGCGTTGCGGTACTTCAGCCGGGCCACCAGCTCCCGCCCGGCCCCGTCGTAGGCCAGGAGGGCGGCGCAGCTGTCCACGCCCACCGGCGCGGGAAGCGCCGGCGCGGCGCGCAGGTCGGCCGCGCACCCCTCACAGGGCGCCGGCCCCTGTCGCCCGCACACCGGGCAGCTGGTGGGGATGAGCACGCCCGGAAGCGTACGAAGGGGCTGCGACATCCCCCCGAACCGGTGACATCCAGTGCGACATACGACACCAGACGTCACCAGTTCGGATTTGGTGGGCTAGGTGCCGACCGTCCAGCTGCGGAGGTACTCCTCCTGCTCGGGGGTGAGGACGTCGATCTGGACGCCCATGGTCTCCAGCTTGAGGCGGGCGATCTCGGCGTCGATGTCGCGGGGGACGTCGTAGACCTTCGGCTCCAGGCCACCCTTCTGGGCCAGGACCCACTCGGCGCACAGGGCCTGGTTGGCGAAGCTCATGTCCATGACCGCGGCGGGATGGCCCTCGGCTGCGCCCAGGTTGACCAGGCGGCCCTCGGCGATCACCAGGACGCGCTTGCCGTCGACGACGAACTCCTCGGTCATCGGGCGGGCCATCCGCCGCTCCGTGGCCATCCTGCCGAGGGCGTCGAGGTCGATCTCTATGTCGAAGTGCCCGGAGTTGGCGAGGATGGCGCCGTCCTTCATGGTCCGGAAGTGCTCGGCCCGCAGGACGTCACGGTCGCCGGTGACGGTGATGAAGATGTCGCCGATGCGGGCGGCTTCGGCCATGGGCATGACCCGGAAGCCGTCCATGACCGCCTCGAGCGCCCGCAGGGGGTCGACCTCGGTGACGATCACGTTGGCGCCCAGGCCCCGCCCCCGGTCGGACACGCCCTTGCCGCAGTAGCCGTACCCGGCGACGACCAGGGTCTTGCCGGCCAGCAGCACGTTGGTGGCCCGGATGACCCCGTCCAGCGTGGACTGGCCGGTGCCGTAGCGGTTGTCGAACATGTGCTTGGTGTCGGCGTCGTTGACGGCGACGATCGGGAACTTGAGGGCCGCGTCCTTCTCCATGGCCCGCAGGCGGATGACCCCGGTGGTGGTCTCCTCGGTGCCGGCCAGGACCTCGCCCACCTGGTCGGGGCGCTCGCGGTGGAGGCGGGAGACGAGGTCGCAGCCGTCGTCCATGGTCATCTGGGGACGGGCGTCGAGCACGGCGTCGATGTGGCGGAAGTAGGTGTCGGTGTCCTCGCCCTTGATGGCGTAGGTGGCGATCCCCTCGTCGAGCGACAGGGACGCGGCCACGTCGTCCTGGGTCGACAGCGGGTTGGAGGCGCAGGCGACGACCGTGGCCCCGCCCGCCTTGAGCGTGCGCAGCAGGTTGGCCGTCTCGGTCGTGATGTGGAGGCAGGCGGCGATGGTGATCCCGTCCAGCGGGCGCTCCTTGGCGAAGCGCTCCCGGATGCTGGCCAGCACCGGCATGTGGCTGTCGGCCCAGGCGATGCGCTGGCGACCGAGCTCGGCCAGCCCGGGATCGGCGATGTCGTATTGGTCGCTCACTCAAAGGCTCCTTGGTCGTCGCCCGCCACCGCCGTCTGAATGGAAGTGGCCAGGGCGTTCTTGATCTGTTCCTGCGCGGGGATGGGCCCTGGGTCGATGCCCTCCTGGAAGGCCATGTGCAGCGACGTGAGGTTGCCGACCAGGATGAGGTCGAGGAGCTGGGCCAGCTCGCCCTCCCCCTCGGCCTCCACCTCCTCCACCGACGACACCACCTCGTCGAGGAGCTCGGCCGTCAGCTTGAAGCGGTGCATCACCTGCGGGTGCTCGAAATCATGGCGCAGATTCACCAGCGTGAACATCTGGCGGGTGAGGTCGCCGTGCTGGCCCCAGCCCGAGACCTCGTTGTGGCACAGCTCGGACTGCATGTTCCAGAAGGCGGGGCACTTGGCGTTCTCGTTGACGTCGGTCTTCCAGCGCTGGGCGGCGACCGCCCCCAGGCCGCCCCCGCCGTGGATCAGCGGCATGGTCCGCCCGATGCGGCGGGCCAGCTGGACGGCGGGGTTCGCCGGCTTCGACATCTGGTCCCGGCGCACCTTGAGCTGCTCGATGGCGGCGTCGATCCAGTAGGAGGCGCCCGGGAAGAGACCGATGTCCTCCAGCACCACGAGCGGGGGGATGGCCAGGGCGGCCAGGGCGGCCCGGGGCTGGGGGATGTCGACCGGCACGGGGACCATGGGCGCGCCCCACGACTGGGCCAGGTGGCCCAGCTCGCCCCCGCGGGTCACGGCCACCACGCGGGCGCCCTGGAGGGCGGCGGCGGTGACCGCCTCGACCGTCTCCTCGGTGTCGCCTGAGAAGGAGATGGCGAAGACCAGCGTGCCCTCGTCCACGAAGGCGGGAACGTGGTAGCTGCGGAAGACCAGCACCGGCAGGGGGAGGTACGGGCCGGCGGCGGCCATGAGCACGTCGCCGGCGATGGCGCTGCCGCCCATGCCGAGGACGACCACCTGCTCGATCTCCTCGCGGTCGGGGAGGCCGTCGAGCCCCTGGGCCACGTCCCGAGCCGCCGCCACCTGGTCGGGCATGGTCATGGTGGCCTCGAGCATGCGCTCGCTGTCGAGGAAGTCGAGCTTGGTTTCCGGGACGGTGACCGGTTCGACGACCACCAGGTCCTCGACCAGGGAGTCGGTCCCCGGCTGGTCCTCGGCGCCGGTCGTCATGGCTGGAACGTCGGCTGGATGCCCTCGGCCTCAGCCTTGGCCGTGAGCCGGGCGTGCTCCTCGTCGGAGACGGTCTCGGCCTCGTCGATCAGCATGACCGGGATGCCGTCCCGGACGGCGTAGCGCCGGCGCAGCCGCGGGTTGTAGAGGGCGTCCTCGTCGGTGAAGTACAGGAGCGGCCCCTTGTCCTCCGGGCAGGCGAGTATCTCCAGCAACATCGGGTCGAGCGGCACTTACCTCTCCTCTTTGATGAGCGCCAGCACCTCGGACAGGTGCTCCTTGCACGACGCCGGGTCGGGCGCCTCGAGGTTCACCCGCAGCAGCGGCTCGGTGTTCGACGGGCGGACGTTGAACCACCAGTCCCCCATGTCGACGGTGAGCCCGTCCTCGCGCTCCTGCTCGGCGTCGCCGTAGGCCTCCGCCACCTTTTCGAGCGTCGCCGGCGGATCGTCGACCTCGACGTTGACCTCACCCGACGCCGCGTACCGCTCCAGGGGCTGGCGCAGCTCGGACAGCGGCTCGGGCACCCGGGAGAGCTCCTCGAGCACGAGCATGGCCGCGATCAGGCCCGAGTCGGCCCGGTAGTTGTCCCGGAAGTAGTAGTGGCCGGAGTGCTCCCCGCCGAAGACGGCGTCGGTGTCGGCCATGACCGACTTGATGAACGAGTGGCCGACCCGGGTGCGGATGGGCTTGCCGCCGTTCTCGAGAATGATCTCGGGGACCGACTTCGAGCAGATCAGGTTGTAGATGATCGCCGCGCCGGGGTTCTTGGCCAGGATCGACTTGGCCACGAAGGCGGTGGTGGTCGACCCGGACATGGGCTCGGCCTTCTCGTCGATGAGGAAGACCCGGTCGGCGTCGCCGTCGAAGGCCAGGCCCACGTCGGCGCCGACCTCGAGCACCCGGGCCTGCAGGGCCTTGAGGTTCTCGGGGTTGATCGGGTCGGGCGGGTGGTTGGGGAAGGAGCCGTCCAGCTCGCCGAACATGATCTCCAGGTCGTAGGGCAGCCCCTCGAACACCGCCGGGGCGACCAGGCCACCCATGCCGTTGGCCGTGTCGGCCACCACCTTGAGCGGGCGCAGGGACGAGACGTCGACGAACGACCGGACGTGCTCGGCGTACTTGTCGAGGAGGTTCTGCTCCGAGACGCTCCCCTTCTCGGCTGCCTCCCCGGACCCCGGCTCGGGGATGTCGCCCGACTCGACCATGTCCTTGATGTCGGCCAGGCCGGTGTCCTGGCCCACGGGTTTGGCCCCGGCCAGGCACAGCTTGATCCCGTTGTACCTGGCCGGGTTGTGCGAGGCGGTGAACATGGCTGCCGGCGCGTCGAGGGAGCCGGCCGCGTAGTACGCCAGGTCGGTGGAGATGAGGCCCAGGTCGACCACGTCGGCCCCCTGGGCGGTGGCGCCTTCGGCGAAGGCGGCGGTCAGCTCCTCACCGGAGGGGCGCATGTCGCGGCCCATGAGCACGCGTGGCGCGCCGGTGAAGCGGGCGAACGCGCCGCCCACGGCGCGGGCCAGGTCGGCATCCAGCTGGTCGGGGACCACACCCCGGATGTCGTACGCCTTGAAGATGGAATCGAGCGGGGGCACCGCGACGACCCTAGTTGGGCCAGGATGTGCCACGTGATCCCCGATTGCCAGGTGACCCCTGATTGTCGGAAACGATGATTTCGATCGTCATGCCGGCCCACGACGAGGAGCCGTACCTGGCCTCGGCCGTCCGTGACGTGGCCGAAGGGATGCGGGCCCGCGGCGACTTCGAGGTCATCGTGGTCGAGAACGGCTCGACCGACGCCACCGCCGACGTGGGCAAGGCCCTGATGGAGGAGATCCCCCAGCTGCGGGTCCTGTCGCTGGGCGCCGCCGACTACGGCAAGGCCCTCCGCCTCGGGTTCCTCTCGGCCAGGGGCGAGGTGGCCGCCTTCTTCGACGTCGACTACTACGACCTGGGCTTCCTCGACCGGGCCGTCGCCCTCATGGACGGTCCCGGCGGGCCGGCCGTCGTCGTGGGGTCGAAGCGGGGCGAGGGGGCGATCGACACCCGCCCGTGGGCCAGGCGGATGGTGACCCTGGTCTTCTCCAGCATCCTGCGCTTCGGCTTCGGGCTCAGCGTCTCCGACACCCACGGGATGAAGGTGCTGCGCCGGGAGCCGCTCGTCCCCCTGGCCGAGGTGTGCCGGTTCGGCACCGACCTGTTCGACACCGAGCTCATCCTCCGGGCCGAGCGGGCCGGCTTGACGTCGGGCGAGGTGCCGGTCGTCGTCCAGGAGCTGCGCCCGTCGCGCAGCTCGATCGCCACGCGCATCCCCCGGACCATGGCCAACCTGGTCAGGCTGCGGGCCATGTTCTGGCGGGAACGCCGCCGACCGCTCGAGGGCGAAACCTCTACTGGGGCGGGAAGCGGATGAGGCCCGGGCGTTCGAAGTTCTTGCTGGGGAGCTTGACCGGCCGGGTGTTGTTGCGGCGGGCCACGTCGAGGTTGCCCAGGATGCCCTGGCACTTGTCCTCGAACGTGCGGTAGCCCGGCGCCCACACCACCCACACCGTGCCCGTGGGCCCGGCCCGGTCGAGCAGCATGCGGGCGAAGGACTCGGAGTCGGCCGCCTCGTTGGTCTTCTCGTAGTCCACCCAGTCGACGACGTGGGGCGGCGTGGCCCGGGGGAAGGTGAGGTGCTCACCGGCGACGTCCTCGGGGAGGAGACGGCTGACCGAGGGCCCCAGCTGGTCGGGGCAGTAGGCGACCACGTCGCCGGGCTGGACCCCCGCCCGGAGGGCGGTGGCCACCCGGCCGGCCGAGGTCCGGTCGCCGAACACGTTGGGGGCGATGGCCCAGAACCCGAACACCACCGAGGCGGCCAGCAGCGAGTAGCGGATGCGCCGGTCGAGCAGGACCTTGGTGCCCAGGGCGGCCAGCAGGATGAACAGCGGGAAGATCACCGCGGCGTAGCGGACGGCGAAGGCCGACCCGCCCAGCTGCGTGGCGACGACGGCCACGGCCAGGGTGCCGAAGCCCACCACGGCGAGGTGGCGCCCGCCCGGGCGGGTCCGCAGGTCGAGCTCCAGCCGCCGCCCGTCGACCGCCCGGGCCAGCAGGGCGAGGGCCAGGAGGAACCACGTGATTGCGCCCAGGTACAGGCCGGGGTCCCAGTAGCCACCGGAGAAGTGGAACGGGGTGTCGATCATCGAGCGCAGCCGCCCGGCGCCGCCCCACGGCGTGCCGGTGTGCCGCAGCTGGTAGAGGAACGACGGCACCCAGGGGACGAAGGCCAGGGAGCCCACGGCCATGGCCACCAGTCCCCGGCGGGCGCCCGTGGCCGCCGCCGACCCCGCCCCGGCCCGGCGGGCCACGACCAGCAGCGACACGGCGGTGACGAACAGCAGGTAGAACGACCAGTAGTGGGTGAGCAGGAGGGCGGCGGTGACCAGGCCCACGCCCGCCAGGGCCCGGCGCGACCCCGGCCTCCGGAGCAGCTCGGTGAGGGCCAGGTAGCCGACCAGCACGAGGACGACCACCATGGAGTACATCCGGGCCTCGGTGGCGTAGCGCACGGCGAAGGGCGAGGCGGCCAGGAGGATCACCGCGGCCCAGGCCACCGACCGTCCGGCGAGGCGGCGGCCGGCGACCCAGACCAGGGGCAGGGCGGCCAGGGCGAACAGGCCGGACAGGGCGCGGACGGCCAGGTCGCCCTCGCCGAAGATGCGCATCCAGCCGTGGAGCAGCAGGTAGAAGAGGGGCGGCGCGCCGTCGTGGCGCAGGCCCTCGGCGATGTCGCCCAGAGGCAGGCGGGCGATGGCGACGGTCTGGGCCTCGTCCAGCCACATGGTCGACACGGTGACGAACCGCACCACCACGGCGAGGACGAGCACGAACCCCGTCGCCGCCAGCAGCCAACGCCCACCCGGGGGCGCAGGCGGGCGCTCGGCCGGGAGCGGCTGGACGGGTGAGACGCGGGGAGAGGCGGCCGCCTCGGTCAGATCCATGAAACCTTTCGGGCGGATTCGGCTCAGCTGCCCCGGTCGGGCACCGTCACCGGGGGCCGGGACGGGGGCGGGGACGGCGGAGGCGGGGGCGGGGCGCCGGCGTCGACCTGGGGCACGGCCGGCTCGTCGTCGGAGTCCGGGCGCTCGAAGCTCACCGGGCCCTGGCGGCCGAAGTAGACGGCCAGCCCGATCCCGCCCAGGGTGAGCAGGTAGCCGAGGCCCTCGGCCGGCGTCCAGCCGTAGTGGAGCTCCACGTGGTTCGACGTGGGGACGACGACCATGAGGTTGGGCGTCACCCGGTACGGGCCCCTGGCGCCCGAGGCCCTCCAGTTGGGGAAGTACGACGCCTTGACCAGCACGGGCGAGCCGACCTGGTCGACGTCGAAGCTGATGTCGTTGTCGTCGGAGCGGATGTTCGTCACCCGGGCGGGCTGGACCGGGCGGCGCTGGGGCGGGTCGACGGCGACGGACGACCCGGCCGTGTCCGAGTCGGACTCGACGGCCCGGGCCTCGACGCGCTGCCACTCCTTGGGCCCGGACGCGGCGTAGAAGACGTCGCGGGGGCCGGGGTCGGTGAACCAGTTCACGCTCATGTTGAGCCAGGGGACCTCGCCCCGCACCGGCCCGGTCACCACCGCGGGCTCGAAGGAGAGGGGCGACACCAGCTCGGAGCCCCGGATCTCGAAGACCGTCCACCGGCCGGTGGTGGCCACCGGGCGGAGGTCGGGGTTGGCGTTGGCCTGGGCCAGGGCCTCGGGCGAGAAGGCCATGTAGTACCGGGCCCCGAGCAGCTGGAGGTGGCGCACCCCCTCGTCCACGTCGAGGGTGGGGTACGGCAGGTCACGCATGGGGTTGGACGGGGCCTTGGACAGCTCGGCGGCCGACAAGAAGTGGTACGGCACCGTGGCCGAGGACTCGAAGTACAGGCCCTCCATGGACCCGATGCAGCCGTCGGTCCAGTAGGGCAGCAGCATGAGGGCCATGGGCGTGCCGAAGCGGTCGAGGCCCGATTCGTACTCCCAGTGGGCGCGGCCGCACCCGTTGGTCCGCCCGACATCGGCCATGGTGTCGACGATGGCGTCGTACTCGGGATACGCGGCCTTGCGCTCGTAGCCGGAGTAGTTCCACTTGGCCCAGGCGGGGATGAAGCTGGAGTCGGTGCTGGCCGGGGCGGGCACCCAGCCGGGCAGGACGTTCAGCGGCAGGCCGACCACGATCCAGGTCAGCAGGCCGGCGACCACGGGCGTGGCCAGGCGGGCCATGGGCGATGGTCGTTCGGGATCGGTGGCCAGCCACCGGCCGATGGCCGGGCCCAGCTCGCTGACGGCGACGCCGGCCAGCAGGTAGAGGCTGAGGTACCAGAAGGGCAGGACCCGGGCGTTCCACAGCCGCCCCTGGGGGGCGAGGATGAACAGCGCCCCGGCGAGGGTGGCCATCCCGATCAGGAACAGCCCCGTGCGCCGCCGGTTCACCACGCTCATCACCGCCCCGCCGATGGCGAGGTAGAGCACCCAGCGGGTGCTCTCCGGGAAGAGGTTCTTGGAGTACTCGGTGATCTTCTCCCAGCCCATGTTGTTGGCGTAGGGAAGGCGGAAGGCGAAGGGCACCGACCAGAAGGCGGCCAGCAGCGCCCCCACGCCCAGCACGGCGGCGACGAAGCCCAGCCGGCGCCGCCCGGGCCGCAGGAGGTAGAAAACCAGGGCTCCTACCACGGCGAAGATGGTGGGCAGGAGGTGGCAGAGCCCGGTCAGGGCCAGGACCACCCCGGCGAGCACCCGGTGGCGGCCGGTGTCGAGCCCGCGGGCCACCAGCCCGAGGAAGAGCAGGGCGAACGACAGGCTGATCGAGAAGGAGAACTCGCCGGCCAGGGTGGAGGCGATGTTGCCGCCGTAGATGGTGAACCCCCGGTCGAACAGGAACGGCACCGTGGCGATGGCCAGCAGGGCCGGGCCCGGGAACCGCATGCCCGAGAGCTTCCCGAAGGCCCAGGCCGCCACCGGCAGGGTGAGGATGCCGGCCACGGTGATCAGCTTGAAGGCGACCTCGTAGGGGATGACCCAGCTGAGGACGGCGATGGCCAGGGCGGGGAGGGGAAAGTAGAACTGGTAGGCCGGGAAGCCGGCGTACCAGTCCGGCGCCCAGCCGTAGATCCGGCCCTTGGGCAGCAGGTGGTCGCGGAGGTACGCCGGTCCCCACACGTGGGAGCCGGTGTCGCCCCCGGCCGGGGTGGTCTTGGCGAACAGCAGGTTGGGCTGGAGCTGGGCGAAGGTGAAGATCACCGCCGCGGCCACGACGGCGAAGGTGATGATGGCGGTGATCGGCGGCGGCGTGCTCAGGCGGGTCCTCGTCGCATCGACGATCCGCTGGCGGACGGCGGCGGTCGACGCCCACCGGGAACCTGGCATGGCCCCTATCTTGTCATCCTGGTTTCCCGCGCCGGAGCGCGCGGGCACTACTTGGTGGCGACGAGCTCGAGCACCGAGGGCAGGCTGACGCGGACGCCGCCCTTGTCCCACCAGCGGTTCTCGCAGGCCGAGCACGAGTGCATGGTGACGACGTGGTCGTGCAGGCGCAGCCCGATCTCCACCAGTTCCGCGGAGCGACAGGTCGGACAGGTCATTTCGGAACCCCCTCTTCTCAGAGCCTCCCAAGGCAGGGGATGTATCGGCACGCGGGCGTCCGGTCTTGAGGAATCTGTCGCCCAAGTGGAAAAAGTGTGGAACGATTGCCGGTCTCGTTCAGTCAAAGGCGGTTATGAGGATCGAAATGCGGCCGGCGGGCCCTCGGAAGGCGACCATGGCGCGGGTACGGCTGGTCGGGGTTTCAGTGGCGCTCAGTCTGCTGCTGGCCGCATGCTCGTCGGCGGACGCCAACGGCCGGTCGGCCAAGTCCCAGGCGGCGACGGCCACCACGGGCATGACCCTGGCCACCCTCCCGCCGGAGACGAGCACCACCACCAGCACCACCGAGGCGCCCACCACAACCACCACCGAGGCCGCGGTCCAGCAGGCGGCGGTGGCGTCCATCCCCCAGGTCCTGGCCATGCAGGAGCGACTGGCCGAGCTGGGCTACGACGTGGGCACCCCCGACGGCCGGTGGGGGGCGCGTACGACCTACTCCCTCATGGCCTTCCAGAAGGTCGAGGGCCTCACGCGCGACGGCCTGTTCGGGCCGGAGACCGAGGCCGCCCTGGCCGCCGCCGGCCCGCCGAGCCCGATGGTGCCGGGTGGCGCGGCCACCAGGATCGAGATCGACGTGGCCCGGCAGGTGCTGTTCCACTGGGTGAACGGGTCCCTGGCCCGGATCCTCCCCGTGTCCACCGGCAACAACGAGCACTACTGCGTCGACGGTGAGTGCAGCGTGGCCGTGACGCCCGGGGGGTCGTTCCGGATCGGGCGCAAGGCCGTCGGCCTCGAGGTGGCCCCGCTGGGCGAGCTGTGGTGGCCGATGTACTTCAACGGCGGCATCGCCATCCACGGGTCCCCGTCGGTCCCGGCCTGGCCGGCGTCGCACGGCTGCATCCGCATCCCCATGTACGCCGCCCCCACGTTCTACGACCAGGTCCCGGCCGGCACGCGGGTGCACGTGCTCAACAGCCCCGAGGCCGAGGCCCCGCCGGACGAGGGGCGGGCGGTCCCCAACGCCGTCGCCCCGCCCGACACCACCACCACCACCGTCGCCCCCGAGCCGGAGCCGACCACGACCACGACCACGACCACCGCGGAGCCGGCCCCCGAGGAGACGACCACCACCACGGACGACGCCCGGACCCGCCGGACGGTCCCCAGCTCGACCGCCTCCTAGACCTCCTCCTAGACCAGCCCCCTCAGCCGGGGTTGACGGTGAGGTAGAGGACGGTGAACAGGTTGAAGACGGCGTGGGCCACGATGCCCGGCCCCAGCCGGCCGGTGCGCAGGGCGAGGACGGCCAGCACGGCGCCGAAGGCGGTGAGGCTGACGATCACCAGCACGACCGCCTCGGCCGGCAGCGTGCTCCCGTGGGCCAGGCCGAACACCACGGCCGACACGGCCACCGCCGCGGCATCGGGCATGCGGCGCTGGAGGGAGCGCAGGAGCAGGCCGCGGAAGAACAGCTCCTCCACGATCGGCGCGCCCACGGCCACCGACACCAGCAGCCCGAGATAGGCCGGTCCCTGGGACTGGTCGAGCAGGTCGCGCACCGGCCCCGAGACCTCGGGATCGCCGAGCAGCGGGCGCAGCAGCAGGGCGATGACGGGCAGGAGGACCAGCTGGGTGCCCAGGGCGACGGCCACGCCCACGCCGACGTCGGACCAGCCGGCCCGGAAGCCGAAGTCCTCGTCCAGCCGGCCGGCGCCCTTGCGCCTGCTGGCCAGGACGACCGCCCCCACCATGCCGGTCCACAGGCCGATCTGGGTCAGGGCCTGGCCGGCGATGTCGAGCTCGTCGTCCTCCCCCGACACCGCGAACCACACGCCGGCCAGCAGGCTGGCCAGGGCGTAGCCGACGAACAGGCCGAGGGCGAAGTCGCCCAGTCCCCACCGGGGCGCGCCGGGCGCGGTGGTCTGGGGGGGTTGGGGCTCCACGGGCCCCAGCGTAGGGAGAGTTAGGAGGCCACCGGGGTCGACATCCCCGAAGCCGACACCCGGCGGTCGTGGGAAGTCCAGCCCCGCGGCGGCCGGAGCCGGTCGGCGTGGGGGGCGCAGAGGTCGATGGCGGCGGGGTCGGGGTCGCCCTGGTCGAGGAGCCACACCGTGCTGGTGGCGTACTGGAAGGTCAGGACGGCGGTGGCGGGCGCCCCGCAGCCCGGACGTGCACAGAGGCGCGGGCGGAACATCAACGGCACCGTATCTCCCGGTCGCGGCCGTGGCGCGGATGGGGGGGCGGGCTCGGTACGGGTGCCGCCCGGCCTAGCATGGACGTCGTGACTCCCCCGCCTCCCGACCCGCGCGGCGCGCGCAAGGACCGGCCGTCCGGCACACCGGCCCCCGGGTCCGGGACGAGCTGGCCCCGGCCGGTCGTCTGGGTGCTGATCGGCGTCGCCCTCCTCGCCCTCCTGGCCGCGCCGGCGATGACCCGCTCCAGCTCGGAGAAGCTGAGCTACAGCACCTTCCTCGACCGGGTGCGGGCCGGCGAGGTGGCCAGCATCGACATCGACAACGAGACGTCGCGCATCAGCGGCGAGTTCAAGAGCGGCGACGAGTTCACCACCACCGCCCCGGCCACCATCCCCGACCAGGACATCGCCCTGATCCGGGAGCAGGGCGTCACCGAGGACTACCACCCGCCCAGCTCCAACCTGCTGGCCTCGGTGCTGGTCTGGGTCCTGCCCATCGGGCTGCTGATCCTGTTCTGGTGGTGGATGGGCCGGCGGGCCCAGGGCCAGATGGCCGGCATCATGTCGATCGGGCGGTCGAAGGCCAAGGTGTACACGACCGAGAAGCCCAAGACCACCTTCGCCGACGTGGCCGGCTACGACGGCGTCAAGCAGGAGATCCGGGAGGTCGTCGACTTCCTGAAGTCCCCCGGGAAGTTCCGCGACATCGGCGCCCGCATCCCCAAGGGCGTCCTGCTCGTCGGCCCGCCCGGCACCGGGAAGACGCTCATCGCCCGGGCGGTGGCCGGCGAGGCCGGCGTGCCGTTCATGTCCATCACCGGCTCGGACTTCATGGAGATGTTCGTCGGCGTGGGCGCGGCCCGCGTCCGCGACCTGTTCCAGACGGCCCGCAAGCAGGCCCCGTGCATCATCTTCGTGGACGAGGTCGACTCCATCGGCCGCAAGCGAGGCGCCGGCCTGGGCGGCGGCCACGACGAGCGGGAGCAGACGCTCAACCAGATGCTCTCGGAGATGGACGGCTTCGAGTCCACCGAGGGCGTGGTGATGATGGCGGCCACCAACCGGCCCGACATCCTCGACCCGGCCCTGCTCCGCCCCGGCCGCTTCGACCGCCAGATCGTCGTCCCCCTCCCCGACCTCGAGGAGCG
>JBOGIE010000051.1:0-12768 GCA_050742435.1 Acidimicrobiales bacterium
TACCCCCGCCGGCACCGCCCCGACTCCTCCATGGCCCGCAACACGGGGTAGACGCCGGCGAACCCGCCCGCCTGGCCCTCGCCCCGCACCGCTTCCCGGGTGAGCACGCCGTGGCGGTCGAGGAGGGCGGTGGCCAGGGCGTGGCTCCGCTGGGTCGGGCTGGCCTGGTCGACGGGCAGGTCGGCCTCCACCAGCGACCACCGCCCCTGGGCCTTGGGCGGGCCCAGCACGGTGAGCGACCCCAGGCGGGGCCGTCCCGAGCGCTTGGACGGCGTCCCCCGTCCGCCCTGGCCGACGAACGCCCGCAGGGCGGCGAACGAGTCGTTGGTGACCTCGCCGGCCCAGACCAGGTCCCAGAGGGCGTCGAGCGAGAGCTTGTCATCCCTTCCGGCCAGCTCCCGGAAGAAGCAGGCGCCCCGCCGCTCCAGGACCTCACGCAGGCGGTCGTGCTCCTCGCCTTCCGGGCGCTCGCCGGCCGGCAGTGGGCGCAGCAGCGGCGCCTTGTCGCGCAGGAACAGCATGACCTTGCCGTCGTCGCGCCCGAGCGGGCCGGCGCCCACCCAGACCACCTCGCCGGCCGCCGTCAGGTCGTCGAGCAGGCGGGGCGAGTAGTCGGCCATGCGGGCGGGCAACACGTCACGCTCCAGCACCGAAGCCGGGATGGCGACGCCCTGAAGCTGGCGGACGACCTCGAAGAGCCGGTCGAGCCCTCGGCCCTCACTGCCCACGCCCTGCCAGGCGGGCAGGAAGCCGGCCAGGGCGCCGGCGTCGACCGGCTCCACCTCCTTGCGGAGGGCGGCCAGCGACCGCTGCCGCAGCCGGCGCAGCACGTCGGGGTCGCACCACTCCCGGCCGCTCGTCAATCCCCGTTCAGCCACGTAGGCAGGCGGCCGGAACTCGCCTCGCAGCAGGGCTCCGGCGTCGGCCCGGACCGACAGCACGGCCTCCACCACTCCCGCCGGGAGCCCGAACCGCCGCGCCGGTTCGTCGGTGCGGAAGGGCCCGTGGGTGCGGGCGAACCGCCCGAGCAGCGAGCCGAGGGGGTCGTCGACCGGGGCCAGGAAGACCTCGGGCAGCCCGGGCGGCGGGTGGACGCCCAGGGCGTCGCGGTAGCGGCCGGCGTCCTCGGCGGCGATCAGGCGGGCCTCGCCGGCGACCCGCACCTCGACCGCCCGCCGATCGGCCAGCAGGTCGGCGGCGAAGTCGCCGGTCGACCGGGCCCGCAGCTCCTCCCCGGTCAGGTCGCCCAGGCGGCGAAGGAGGTCGGACGCCTCGTCGGCGTCCCTGGCCCACCACCGCTCGTCCAGCGCCTGGAGGTTGGCTTCGAGGGCCGCCAGCGCGTCGGGGTGGATCAGCTCGCGCAGCTCCTCGGCGCCCAGCAGCTCGACCAGCATCTCCCGATCGAGGGTGAGGGCCTGGGCCCGGCGCTCGGCCAGCGGGGCGTCGCCCTCGTACAGGAAGTTGGCCACGTACTGGAAGGCCAGCGACTGGGCGAACGGCGACGGCGAGGTGGTGTCCACCGACGCCACCCGCACGGTGCGGGCCCGGATGGCGGTCATCAGCTCGATGAGGGCGGGAAGGTCGAAGACGTCGCGCAGGCACTCGCGGTAGGTCTCCAGCAGGATCGGGAAGTCGCCGTGGCGGGACGCCACCGCCAGCAGATCGGCGGCCCGCTGGCGCTGCTGCCAGAGCGGGGTGCGGGAGCCGGGACGGCGCCGGGGCAGGAGCAGGGCGCGGGCTGCGTTCTCCCGGAAGCGGGCGGCGAACAGGGCCGAGTTGGCCAGCTCGCCCACCACCAGGCTCTCGATCTCCTCGGGCTCCAGCAGCACCGAGTCGATCGGCGGTGACTCGTCGGCCTCGGGCAGGCGGACGACCACCCCCTCGTCGCTCCACATGGTCTGCACCTCGACCCCCAGCCGGTCGCGGGTCCGGGCCTCGATGGCCAGCGCCCACGGGGCGTGGACCCGTCCGCCCAGGGGCGAGAGCACGCAGATGCGCCAGTCGCCCAGCTCGTCGCGGAAGCGCTCGACCACGATCTGGCGGTCGGTGGGCAGGTTCCCGCCCGTGGCCTGGCGCTCCTCGGCCAGGTAGGCCCGCAGGTTGCGGACGGCCAGCGGGTCGAGGAAGCACTCCTCGGCCAGCCGCTCGTCGCTCCAGGTCTCGACTTCGCGGAGGAAGGCGCCGATGGCCCGGCCCAGCTCGGCCGGCCGCCCCAGCCCGTCGCCGTGCCAGAACGGCATCTTCCCGGGCTGGCCGGGCGCGGGCGTGACGATCACCCGGTCGCGCGTGATCTCCTCGATCCGCCAGGTGGTCGCACCCAGGACGAACGTCTCCCCCACCCGGCTCTCGTAGACCATCTCCTCGTCGAGCTCGCCGACCCTGTTCCAGTGCTCCTTGCCGCCGCTGCCGGCGGGGCCAGGGGTGAACACCCCGTAGAGGCCACGGTCGGGGATGGTGCCCCCGCTGACCACGGCCAGCATGCGGGCGCCGGCCCGGGCCCGCAGCGTTCCCTCCGCCCGGTCCCACACGATCCGGGGGCGCAGCTCGGCGAACTCGTCGGACGGGTAGCGGCCGGCCAGCATGTCGAGCACGTTCTCCAGCAGGGCGGGTGTGCAGTCGGCGAACGGGTAGGCGCCGGCCACCACGCCGGCCACCTCCTCGACCGTCAGATCCTCGACCGCGCACATGGCCACGATCTGCTGGGCCAGCACGTCGAGAGGGTTCCGGGGGACGCGGGTCTCCTCGATGAGCCCGGCCTCCATCCGCTGGGCGACCACCGCCGCCTCCACCAGGTCGCCCCGGAACTTGGGGAAGATACGGCCGCGGGACGGCTCCCCCACCTGGTGCCCGGCCCGGCCGATGCGCTGGAGCCCGCTGGCCACCGACGCCGGCGACTCCACCTGCACCACCAGGTCGATGGCGCCCATGTCGATGCCCAGCTCCAGGCTGCTGGTGGCCACCAGGGCCGGCAGCTTGCCGGCCTTGAGGGCGTCCTCGATCTCCAGCCGCTGCTCCCTCGCCACCGACCCGTGGTGGGCCCGCACCAGGTCCGCCCCTGCGAGCTCGTTCAGCCGGTTGGCCAGCCGCTCGGCCAGGCGCCGGGAGTTGACGAAGATCAGCGTCGACCGGTGGGCGCGGATGAGGTCGAGCAGGACGGGGTGCATGGCCGGCCAGATCGAGTGCCGGGCCTCGGGACTGCCGGCCGCCGGCCCGGACATCAGCGGACCGCCCTCGCCGTCGTCGATGGGCCGGCCCAGCTCGGCCATGTCCTCCACGGGGACGACGATCTGCAGCTCCAACGGCTTGCGCACGCCGGCATCGACCACCGTGACCGCCCGGGGCCGGCCGCCGGCCCGGCCCCCCAGGAACCGGGCCACCTCGTCGAGGGGACGCTGGGTGGCCGACAGGCCGATGCGTTGGGGCGGCCTGGCCGTCAACCGCTCCAGTCGCTCCAGGGACAGAGCCAGGTGGGCGCCCCGCTTGGTGCCGGCCACCGAGTGGATCTCGTCGACGATGACGTGCTCGACCGTGCGCAGCACCTCCCGCGCCTGGGACGTGAGCAGCAGGTACAGCGACTCGGGCGTGGTGATGAGAATGTCGGGCGGGTGGCGGACGATGTCGCGCCGGTCGGCGGCCGAGGTGTCGCCCGTGCGGGTGCCGACCCGTACCGAAGGGACAGGCAGCCCCCGCCGCTCCGCCTCCAGGGCCATGCCGGCCAGCGGGGCCCGCAGGTTGCGCTCGACGTCGTAGGTCAGGGCCTTGAGCGGGCTGACGTACAGGACCCGGCAGGCGTTCTCCACCGGGTCGGTGATCATCCGGTCGAGCGTCCACAGGAAGGCGGCCAGGGTCTTGCCCGAGCCGGTCGGGGCCAGGATCAGGGTGTGGTCGCCCTTGCTGATGGCGTCCCAGCCCTGCTCCTGGGCGGCGGTGGGCGCGGCGAAGGCGGCCTCGAACCAGGCCCGAGCCACCGGAGAGAACCGTTCCAGCGAGGCCATCGCCACCCAGGCTACGGCGGGGGTGGGACATTGGCCGCCGGGATCGGGCTTGTCGGGCGACGAAGTCGCGCCGGTACCGTGGACGGATGGACCACGTGCGCTGGCAGGACCGGCCGCAGCTCCGCCGGCCGGTGCTCGTCGCCGCCTTCGAGGGCTGGAACGACGCCGCCGACGCCGCTTCGACCGCGGCCGGCTACCTGCGTGACCGCTGGTCGGCCCGTCCCTTCGCCTCCATCGACTCCGAGGAGTTCTACGACTTCACCTCCACCCGCCCCCAGGTCCGCCTGGTCCAGGGCATCACCCGCCGGATCGAGTGGCCCTCGACCGACTTCTTCGCCGCCCCCCTCCCCGGCACGTCCCGGGACGTGGTCGTGCTCCTCGGCCACGAGCCGCAGCTCAGGTGGCGCACCTTCTCCGACCAGGTGCTGGGCGTGGCCAAGCAGCTGGGGATCGAGCTGGTCGTCACCCTGGGCGCACTCCTGGCCGACGTCCCCCACACCCGCCCGGTACGGGTCACGGGCACCGCGGCCGACGCCGAGCTGGTGCGCCGCCTCCACCTCACCCGGTCGACCTACGAGGGCCCCACCGGCATCGTCGGCGTGCTCCACGACGCCTTCAGCCGGGCCCACCTCCCCTCTGCCTCCCTGTGGGCGGCCGTCCCCCACTACGTGGCCGCCACCCCCTCCCCGAAGGCCGCCCTGGCCCTCGTCGAGCGGGTGGCCAGCCTCCTGTCGACCACCCTCGTGACCGCCGACCTCCAGGTCGCGGCCGCCGACTACGACCGCCAGGTCAGCGAGGTGGTGGCCGCCGACGACGACATCGCCGCCTACGTCCGCCGGCTGGAGATGGGCGGCGACGACGATGACGATCAGGTCGATCTGGCCGACATGGAGATGGTCAGCGGGGACGCCCTGGCCGACGAGCTGGAGCGCTACCTCCGCGAACAGCGCGACGAGTGACCGTCAGCCCCGCTTCGACATAGCCCCCACGGTTTGACACCATGGCCCGGCGCCCCACTTCCCCGGCGTGGAGGGACTTTCCGCATGCGCGCTCGCTCGATTCGCTTCTCGCTCGCGGCTGCCCGCCGGCTCTCCACCCGGATGGCCGTGGCCACGGTGGCAGCCACCCTCGTGGCTACCGGCCTCGTCGCCCTCCCGGCCGGCAGCGACCTCAGGGCCGAGATCAGGGACAAGGTCCAGACCCTGATCGAGGGCCGGGCCGAGGTCGGATGGGAGCGCACGATGGACACCGGCCATCCCACCCAGCTGGTCGGGTTCGAGTGGGAGGGGTCACAGGCGGGGGCGGTGGAAGTCCGGGCCAAGGGCCCTGAGGGCTGGACCGACTGGCAACTCGTGGAGGGCGACCCCCTGGAAGGGCCCGACCGCGACTCCCACGAGTGGCACGACCGCACGACCGCAGGCCCGGTCTGGGTGGGGCGGGACGTCGACCAGGTCCAGGTCCGGGTGGCCGAGGGGTCCCTGCCCGGTCTCAAGCTCCACGCCCTGCGGGCCGAGGACCCCCCGGCCGGGGGCGGCGGCATCGGCACGACCAAGCCCGCGGGCGCTGCACCCTCCCAGCCGGGCATCGTCAGCCGGGCGTCGTGGGGCGCGGACGAGTCGTGGCGCAGCCGCAACCCCGGCTGCAGCCAGCCCCTCTACGCCCCCAACGTGCGGTTCGCCATCACCCACCACACCGCGGGCACCAACAACTACACCCCGGCCGACTCGGCCGCCATCGTGCGGGCGATCTACCACTTCCACACCCACACCAACCTGTGGTGCGACATCGGGTACAACTTCCTCGTCGACCGGTTCGGCACCGTGTTCGAGGGCCGCTTCGGGGGCATCACCTCCGCCGTGGTGGGCGCCCACGCCGAGGGCTTCAACACCGGCAGCACGGGCGTGGCCGTCCTGGGGACGTTCACGACCGCACCTGTGCCCCAGGCCGCGTACACCGCCGTCCGCAACGTGCTGGCCTGGAAGCTGGCCCTCCACGGCGTCGACCCCCACGGCACCATCACCGCCGGCGGCAGGCAGATCCGCACGATCGTCGGCCACCGGGACGTGAACGCCACTGCCTGCCCGGGCGACAACTTCTATCCCCTGCTCCCCCAGCTGCGCTCCGACGTCGGCACGGCCATGGGGGTGACCAACGGGTCGACGTACCACCCCCTGTCCCCCGCCCGGGTGCTCGACACCCGCAGCGGCATCGGGGCCCCGGCCGGCCGCCTCGGGCCCAAGGGCACCATCGACGTCAAGGTGACCGGCGTGGGCGGCGTGCCGGCCTCGGGTGTCACCGCCGTGGCCCTCAACACCACCGTCACCGGCGCCAGCGGACCGCTCAGCTGGCTGGCGGTGTGGCCCAAGGGTCACCCCCGGCCGCTGGCCTCCAACCTCAACTTCACGGCCGGCGTGTCGGTGCCCAACCTGGTGATCGCCAGGGTGGGCGACAACGGGAGCGTCTCCGTCCACAACGACCTGGGCACGGTCGACGTGGTGGCCGACGTCCAGGGCTGGTACTCCAATTCCGTCGACTCCGTTGGATCCTCGTACGTGCCGGTGAACCCGGCCCGGATCCTCGACACCCGCAACAGCACCGCGGTCGGGCCCCAGGGAGTGATCGACGTCCAGGTCACCGGGGTGGGGGGCGTCCCGTCCTCCGGCGTCACCGCCGTGGCTCTCAACATGACCGTCGACCAGGCCAGCGGACCGGAGAGCTTCCTCACCGTGTGGCCGGCAGGCACCGCCAGGCCCACGGCGTCGAACCTGAACTTCTCGGCCGGGCCGGCCTCCACCAACATGGTCATCGCCCGGGTCGGTACCGGCGGCAAGGTGTCGATCTACAACAACCTGGGGTCGACCAACGTGATCGCCGACGTGGCCGGGTGGTTCACGTCCCCGGGCTCACCGCCGCCCGGAGCCAGCTACTTCGGGATCAGCCCCACCCGCATCCTGGACAGCCGCGAGGGCACCGGCCGCCTCGGGCCGGGCGCGACGATCGACCTCCCCGTCGCCGGGGTGGGCGGGGTGCCGGCATCGGCCACCTCGGTCATCCTCAACGTCACCGTCAACGAGCCCACGGGCGTGGACAGCTTCCTCACTCTCTTCCCGGCCGGGACGGTCCGCCCGCTGGCCTCGAACCTCAACTTCGTGGCCGGGGAGACCATCCCCAACCTGGTCATGGTCCGGCTCCAGAACGGCAGGCTGTCGATCTACAACAACCAGGGCACGACCCACGTCGTCGCCGACGTGCAAGGGTGGTTCAGCTGATGAGCCTTCCCCGGATCGCCACGCGAGAGGAGTGGCTGGCCGCCCGCAAGGAGCTGCTGGCCAAGGAGAAGGAGCTGACCCGGCTGCGGGACGCCCTGAACGTCGAGCGCCGCAACCTGCCCATGGTCCAGATCGAGAAGGACTACACGTTCGAGGGGCCCGACGGCACCGTCCGCCTCATCGACCTGTTCGAGGGCCGCCGGCAGCTGATCGTCTACCACTTCATGTTCGACCCCAGCTGGGAGGACGGCTGCCCCAGCTGCACGGCCGGCACCGACGAGCTGTCCCCCGGCTTCTTCGAGCACCTCCACATCCGCGACACCAGCTACGCCATGGTCTCCCGGGCGCCCCTGGCCAAGCTCGAACGGTGGAAGGCCAGGCGCGGCTGGGACGTCCCGTGGTACTCGTCGTCCGGGAGCGACTTCAACTTCGACTTCGGCGTCACCATCGACGAGTCGGTCCGGCCCGGTGAGTACAACTACCGGACCAAGGCCGAGTTCGAGGCCATGGGCTCGGACTTCTTCGACTATGACCAGCCGTTCGAGATGCCGGGCCGCAGCTGCTTCCTCCAGGTGGACGGCCGCGTGTTCCACACCTATTCCCAGTACGCCCGGGGCCTCGAGTCCACGGGCGGCTCGTACTACTTCCTCGACCTGACCGCCCTCGGCCGCCAGGAAGAGTGGGAGGAGCCCAAGGGCCGCGCCGAGTCGGCCCGGGCCGCCCGGCCCGACTTCACCACCTGACCGCGTCCTCGACGGCGGACGGGTCGCTGACTTGGTAGGCGCCTCGGAAACAGTTACTTTCAGGCCACGAAAGAAGGGGTTTCGTGAGCCTGAAAAATCCTGAAGAATCGTTGACACGGGGTGAACGGGAGATGCTGAAGGCCATCTACCGGCTCACCCGGGCCCAGCCGGGCGACACCGAGGCCCATACCGGGGCGCTGGCCCTCGCCCTCGACGTCAGCCCGTCCACGGTGACGGCGACGGTGAAACGGCTGGCCGACAACGGGCTGGCCACCCACAAGCCGTACAAGGGTGTCGAGCTGACCGGGCTCGGCCGGCGCGCCGCCATCGACGCCATACGCCGGCATCGCATCGTCGAGCGCTTCTTGTCCGACATGCTGGGCTTCCCCTGGAACGAAGCCGACCGCCTGGCCACCAGGTTCGAGCACGACCTGCCCCAGGAGGTCGAAGACCGGCTGTTCGTCGCCCTCGACCGCCCGTCGACCTGCCCGCACGGCTTCCCGATCCCGGAGCCGGAGACGGGTGACATGCCCGAGCTGCCGCAGCTGTACGAGCTCGAGCCCGGCGACGTGGCGGTGATGGCCGTCCCCGGGTCGACCGACCGCGAGGTCATCGCCTTCCTCGACAGCCTCGGGCTCCGCCCCGGCGTCCAGGTGGAGATCACCGAGAAGCACCCGTTCGACGGCCCGCTGGTGCTGCGGGTCGACGGGACGGACCGCACGCTGGGGAGCACGGTGGCCCGCCAGATCTTCGTCAGGAAGGAGGACCAGCCCGCCTAGGGCGGTCCCGAGCCCCGTTCGCCCGAAGAGGAGCACGCTTTGGAAGTTGTCCCGTACCTGTCTCTGCTAGCGGCCGTGGCCGCCTTGGTGCTCGCCGCCTACTTCTTCGGGGTGGTGAGGAAGGCGGATCCGGGCAACGCCCGGATGGTCGAGCTCATGGAAGCCATCCAGACCGGCGCCCGGGCCTTCATCCGGCGGGAGTACACCTGGGTGGCCGGTTTCGTCGTCGTCATGGCCGGCCTGATCTTCGCCTTCCTGGATTACGGGCGGCCGTGGGGCGCCATCGCCTACGTGCTGGGCGCGGTGCTGTCCGGCCTGGCCGGCTTCATCGGCATGACCGTCGCCACCATGGCCAACGCCCGCACCACCCAGGCGGCCCGCAGCGGCCCGCAGGTCGCCCTGCCACTGGCCTTCCGGGGCGGCGCGGTCATGGGCTTCTCCGTCGCCGGCCTCAGCCTGCTGGGGCTCTCGCTGGCCTACATCGTCTTCGTCGATCTGCTCGAGGTCGACCAGCCCTTCCAGGTCGTCACCGCCTTCGGCCTCGGCGCCAGCTCCATCGCCCTCTTCAGCCGGGTCGGCGGGGGCATCTACACGAAGGCGGCCGACGTCGGCGCCGACCTCGTCGGCAAGGTGGAGGCCGGGATACCCGAGGACGACCCCCGCAACCCGGCCACCATCGCCGACAACGTCGGGGACAACGTCGGCGACGTCGCCGGGATGGGTGCCGACCTGTTCGAGAGCTACGCCGGCGCCATCATCGCTCCGATCGCCCTGGCCGCGTTCGCCTTCAACTTCTCCGACGAGCTGCGCCAGAACGCCCTGGTCTTCCCGCTGGCCGTCGGCGCCTTCGGCATGCTGGCGTCGATCATCGGGGCCTTCCTGGTGAAGTCCCGGCCCAATGCCACCACCCGCGACCTCGGCCGGTCGCTCCACCGCGGGACCAATGCGGCGGCCGCCATCACCGCGGTGCTGGCCTTCGTGTTCGGGTACGTCTTCTTCAACGACGTCGAGGCGGTCGAGAACTGGTGGGGCTTCCCGGTGGCCCTGGTGGCGGGGCTCTTCGTGGGCATGGGCATCGGGTTCGTCTCGGAGTACTACACGTCCGACCACTACGGGCCGGTCAAGCGGATCGCCAGCCAGAGCGAGACCGGCCCGGCCACCACCGTCCTCAGCGGGATCTCCGCCGGTCTCCAGTCGGTGGCGTCCGCCGTCATCCTCATCGTCATCGCCGTTGGCGTGGCGTACTGGGCGGCGAACGAGGCGGTGCCCGGAGAGGACATCACCGGCATCTACGGCATCGCCATCGCCGCCATCGGCATGCTGGCCACGACAGGTGTGGTCGTGAGCGTGGACGCCTACGGGCCCATTGCCGACAACGCCGGGGGCATCGCCGAGATGGCCGGCCTCCCGCCCGAGGTCCGGACCGTCACCGACTCGCTCGACTCTCTCGGCAACACGACCGCCGCAGTGGCCAAGGGCTTCGCCGTCGGATCGGCGGCCGTCACCGCGCTCGCCCTCTTCAAGGCGTTCGAGCAGGCCATCGTCGATGCCGGATCCAGCATCAGCCTTGACATCGGCGAGGTGCCGGTGTTCGTCGGCCTCTTCCTCGGGGCCATGCTCCCCTTCCTCTTCGCCGCCCTCACCATCGACGCCGTCGGCCGGGCCGCCAACAAGATGATCGAGGAGGTTAGGCGCCAGTTCCGCGAGATCCCCGGGCTGCGCGAGGGCCGCGAGGGCGTGGTGCCGGAGTACGCCCGGTGCGTGGACATCTCCACCGGCGCGGCGTTGCGGGAGATGCTCATCCCGGGTGGGCTGGCGGTGGTCGTCCCCCTGGTGATCGGCTTCATCAGCGTGGACGCGCTGGGCGGCTTCCTCGCCGGCGCCCTGGTGTCCGGCTTCGCCCTGGCCATCTTCATGGCCAACGCCGGCGGCGCATGGGACAACGCCAAGAAGTACATCGAAGCCGGCCACCACGGGGGCAAGGGCTCGTATCCCCACCAGGCCGCGGTGATCGGCGACACGGTCGGCGATCCTTTCAAGGACACCTCCGGACCGGCGATGAACATCCTCATCAAGGTCATGACCATCGTGTCGCTGATCTTCGCCTCGGCGTTCGTGTAAGCGCGCGCCCCGTCGTCACGGCGGCCCCCTCCGTTGGTGTCGCCGGCGGTTGTGGTAGCCGCAGGCCACCCGGCCGTTGGTGTCGACGGTCAGGCCTCCGGCCGCCCACGGCTGGACGTGGTCGACCTGGCACTGCTCGGCCGCCACGTCGCAGAACTCGTGGAAGCACTCCCGGTCCCGTACCTCGACCGCCCGGCGGGTGGCCGGTGAAGATGCGCCGGCGCGTGCCCACGTTCTTGACCCGGTCGGGGCCCTCGAAGACCACCCGCTCCACCCAGGCCTGGTCCAGCCAAGGTACGAGCGCCCCGGGGGCCACCACCGTGCCGTCGCCCAGCTCGCAGATGCGCCCGGCGAAGGTCTCATAGCCCACCAACACGCTGAAGAGCGGCTCGGGCAACCGGGCCCCCGCCGGCATGGCCTCGGCCCGCCGGGCCATCTCCACCAGGGCGTCGGCCCGGCGCTGGGCCGGGGTGCGGGCCAGGTCGGCCACGCCCACCCCGTCGCCCACCCGCTCTTTGGCCTCGGCCCAGTCCGCCTCGAACAGCTCCTTCTCGATCCGCCCCAGCACCCCGGCCAGGATCGACCCGTTGACCGGGTCGAACCGCCCGTCGAGGGCCCAGGCCCCGCCGAAGGTCTGCGACAGGTGCAGGCGCCGGGCCCGGTGGGCGGCTTCGGCCGAGGCCTCGGCCCCGTCGGGATCCGCCAGCTGGCGCCAGTAGGCCACCGCCCGGGCGAAGTGGCGGTAGGGCAGCGCCCGGGCCTGGGCCACCAGCCACTCCTCGTCGCGGGCAAAGGACTCGGCGGTGGCCGGGGTGCGGGCCCCGGCCAGCAACGCCACATGGGCCTCGCCCACATCTCCGGCCAGCCACGCCGCCTCCACCGCCGGCAGATGCCGCAGGGCCCGGCCCAGCTGGACCCGGCGACGAGCAGAAGCCACCGGCTGGTTGCAACGCACGGCGATCCACGACGACGCCGACCGCGCCCCGTCGTCCTCCCAGGCCCGCCCGGCGGCGAAGGCGGCCGTGGCCCGGGTGACCACCGCGCTCAGCCGCTCCAGCTGGCGGTGCAGGGCCTGGATCGTCTCCCCGTCGGCCAGCACAGCGGGATCGCCCGCGCCCAGCGCGTCCACCGCAGCGACCAGCTCGGTTGTGGCATCGACGACGACAGCCATACGGCTCCCTCAACACAGGAGGGCGGCCGGACGAGGAGGGAAGTGAGACCAGTGTAGGCGAACGTATGTTCCCTGTCAAGCCTCACGGGTGCTCGGACGAACGGTCCTACCCCTTGACCCCGTACGCGGTCAGCGTGCTGCCCGCGTCGGGGAACACCGCGGACGCGGCCTTGACCAGGTCGGGCTGGCGGGCGATGCGGTGAGCGTTGGCGGCGACGAAGACGCGCAGGGCGCAGTCGACCAGTTCAGGGTCACCTAGCGCGGCCAGGGCCTGGGCGCCCTGGATGTAGACGCCGTCCTGGTACAGCTGGCGACGGTCGGCCCAATAGCTCATGGGCTGGCCCAGCATGTTGCGGGCGCCTGGCGGCATGGCGCGGGCCTTGAACCGGTCGAGCCGGCCCTCGAAGCGGGCCTCGGCCCAGCTGGTGACACCCTCGTCCAGCCACGGGTCGCGGCCCTGGTTGTTGCCGACCAGCCCGTAGAACCATTGGTGGCCGACCTCGTGGCTGGTGACGCCCAGCGTCCCGGGCCCCTGCATGACGTGGGTGGGGTACTCGATGCCCCCGCCCAGCTCGGGCGTGATGGCGAGGGTGAAGGTCGACCAGGGGTACGGACCGAACCGGCGGCCGAAGTCCTCGAGCGACCTCACGACGACGTCCCGGTACGTGGCCAGGTTGGTGTCGGTCACGC
>JBOGIE010000052.1:0-12690 GCA_050742435.1 Acidimicrobiales bacterium
GCCATGGCCTCGGAGGACACCGCCACCGGGAACCAGCGCATCGGGTGGCCGAAGCGCTCGACGGTCTCGGTCTGCATGGCCGGGTAGCTGAGGCCGCCGGCCTGGGCCGCAGCGGCCCCAGGCGCCCGAACGGGCCGCTTCGGCGGACCCAGGTTCTCGCTCATCGCTCCCCCTGGTCGCTGCGCTCGCCGGCCCTCGAGGGCCGTCCGGCAAAGGCCTGCGCTGCGCTTCGGCGGGGCCGGCCGGCCCGGCCGGCGTGCTCGCTCATTTCGATACCTGCGGGACGACCCGCTCGATGCGCCAGGCGTCGGCCCCGCTGGTGGACGGCTCCTTGGCCAGCTCGACCGACGCCACCGGCAGGCTGCCACCCAGGCCGGGAGGAAGGGGGACGGCGATGACCACCCGGGCCCGGCCGGGCTCGGGCGCCTCGGCGTCCTCTTCGTACTCCAGGGCGTCGAGGTCGTTGCCGGCCAGGTCGGCCCGCAGCCCGTTGACCAGGTCGATCAGGAACTCGTCGCGCTCGGCGGCGGCGGCGGTGCCGTCCCGCAGCCGGGCCACCAGGGCCTCGTCCATGCCCCGGTCGGAGGCCACCTTGAGCACGATGGTGCGGGCCTCGATGCCCAGGAGCTCCCAGACCTTGAGGTGCTCGCCCCAGACGACCGCATCGACGAACTCCCGGGCCGCGTCGGCGGGCGAGCCGGCCCCGGTCCCGTTCTCCCTCACGGCCTCTCCCATCCCTCTGCCTCGAGGAAGTCTCGCACGGCCACTCGCTGCGGCCCACCCAGGGCATCCCCGATGGCCTGGTCGAGGGCCCGCTCGGCCTCGTAGCGGGCGTCCTCGTCCTCGATGCTGCGGTGGCCTTCGATGATGGCACGCAGCGACACCCTCTGGGAGTCCTGGGGCAGCTCGATGACCAGCTTGAGGATGGCCTCGTAGACCTGGCGCCCCGACTCGAACTCGAGGAGGCCGGTGGCCCGGGCCAGCTCGGCCACCGCGCTCGTACGCCGAGGCTCGGGCAGGGCCAGGAGACGGAACATGCGCTCGCGGGTGAGGGCGGTGCGCTCCTCGACGTCGGCCACGGCCAGCAGGGCGGCGAGGTGTTCGGTCCGGGTCTTCGACTCGGTGGCGTTGAGCTCCTTCTCGACCCGCTCCAGGCTGTTGTAGGCCTGGCGCCAGGCCTCGGCATGCAGGCGGGTGTCGAACAAGGCCAGGGCGTCCTCGAAGCTGGCCAGCGCCCGGCGCAGGTTGGCCGTGCCCCCGAGCGACTCCTGGGCCAGGCCCAGGTTGTGCTTCACCAGGGCGTAGTAATACGGAAAGCCGGTGCGGGTGAAGGCCTTGAGCGAGTTGTTGAAGGCCCGCACCGCCTCCTTCAGGAAGGCCGACCGGCCCTCGGCGTTCACCTCGGCCAGCTCGCTGCAGGTGACGCCCACGCTCTGCTCGACCATGCCGTAGTGGAGGGCGTTCTCCTCGGGGTCGATCATGCTCCTGGCCTGCTCGAAGTCGGCCAGGGCTGCCTCGAGGTGCTCCTCGGTCCGCAGGTGGGTGTGGGCCTGACCCCGGTTGTGGAGGGCGGAGATGACGCCCCGCTTGCCGTCCTCGGTGTAGGTGTCGAAGAGCTCCAGGGCCGAGTTGAACGCCTCGATGCCGGGCTCCGGCTGGCCCATCTCGGTCTGGCACAGCCCCAGGTTGTTGAACGCCGCCGCCCGCTCGTTGTCGTTGCTCCCCTCGGCGAACAGGGAGGCGGCCTTGGCGAACAGCTCGGCCCCCTTGCGCCGGTCGCCCAGGCCCCGGTGAGCGGCGCCCGCCGCGTTCAGCACCCGGGCATGGTGGACGGGCTCGAACCGGGGGTCGAAGATGGCGGCGGCCACGTCGTAGTAGGCCAGGGCCCGGCGCAGCCCCTCGGCCGGGTTGCCGGCGGGCGACTCGGCGTAGGCCAGCCCCAGCCGGTAGGCCAGCACGGCGTGCTCGTGGGGGCGGGTGGCCCGCGACGTGGCGGCCAGCTGCTTTTCCAGGTCGGCGATGACCGCCCGGTGGTCGACGGTCGACTGGTCACTCATTGCGGTTCAACCCAGTCGGCGGAGAGCCGCCATCCAATGCCGTCGGCGGAGAGCCGCCATCCAATGCCGTCGGCGGAGAGCCGCCATCCAATGCAGTGAGTTCGCCCAGGTGGCGCAGTATCTCGCGGACGGCGACGTCGCACGCCGCGACCACCTCGGGCGACATGGGGATGCCGGGCGTCTCGGCGTCGACCGGCTGGCAGCCGACCATCAGGGTGTTGTCGGGCAGCACGCCCAGGGCCTTGGACATGATCAGCGCCCGCTCGGGCGTGGCCAGGTGGACGTCGGCCAGGAAGTCGAAGCGCTCGCCCCACTCCATGTCGTCGACGTGGGGCACCTCCACCTCGATGAGCATGACGTGGCCGGGCGGGCGACCCCGGTCGACGGCGTCGATGACGATCAGGGCGTCGTAGCCGGACTGCAGCTCCTGGACCAGGGCGATGCCGCCGATGCCGGTCTCCACCACCTTCACGCCCTCGGGCAGGTCCATGGCCATGAGCCGGGTGGCCACCTCCACGCCGAAGGCATCGTCGGCCCGCAGCTTGTTGCCAACCCCGGCCACCAGGATCCGCAGGGCCTTGGACGCCGGTGCGGCCTCGGCCTCCTCCGCCGTCTCACCCAGGGCCCGCCAGGCCTCGTAGGCGTCTCCCACCGCGCTCACCCGGCCCGGCACGGCTGCGGGGTCAACGGAGGGCGCCGGTGACCGTCTCGGCCACCCGCAGCGCGTAACCCCTGACCACCCACCACGTCAGGTACTCCTCCAGCTCGCCCCAGGCCGCCCCGTCCACGTCTTCCTTCCAGTTGTCGAGGCGCCGGCTGACCTCGGAGGCGATGATGCGGTCGAGGGCCTCGATGGTGCGGTCCTCGTCACCCAGCAGGTGGCCTCCGGCCCCCTCCTCCCGCAGCTCGCCGGCCACCCGGGCCGTGGCCTCCTCCAGGGCGTCGAGGTCCGGCAGGTCCTCCTCGGTGGCCGCCAGGTCCATCCCGGCCTCGGTCTCCTCCACCCGGCGCAGGCAGTACCCGCCGATGGCGCCGGCGCTGGCCCACATGCCGACCTCGGGCATGGGCTGGGAGGTGCGCTCCTCGGCCACCACCCGATCGAGGAACTGGCGGGCCAGGGTGGTCAGGGGATGGGCCTGGGCCAGGGCGCGGGCCCGGTAGGCCAGGTCCTCGGCTCTCATGTGGCCCGTCGTGCCGTGATCGGTCTGGCCGAGAACGTCGCCCGGGCCGCTCGGGCCGGGTTTCCCGCTCAGAGGGCCGCTCGGGCCGGGCTTCCCGCTCAGAGGGCCGCTCGGGCCCTGGGCGCTCATGAACCGGCGGGCTTCCTGCCGATCTGCAGGAGCACCGGCTCCGGCTCGGGAAGGGCGGACGGCTCGGGCTCGTCGGCGGCAGGCTCCACTACTTCGAGGCGACGGAAGTTGGGCCAGTGCCGGCGCAGGGCCTCTTCCAGGCCGCCGGTGAGGGTGGCGGTGGAGCTGGGGCAGCCGTCGCAGGAGCCCAGCATCTGGACCTTGACCACGCCGTCCTTGATCTCCTCCACGGTGATCATGCCCCCGTGGGACTCGATCATGGGCCGGAGCTCCTCGAGGGCGGCGTCGACCGAGTCGGCGGCAGCTATGGCCTCCCGGTCGTCGGGCGCCTCGCCCATGTCGTAGGCGTTGAGGAAGTAGCCCGTCACGTCGTCGCGGGCGACCGACTCGAGGAAGATCTCCCCCCGCCACGCCCGGATCATCTCCACCAGGCGACCGAGCCCCTCCCGGTGGAAGGCGTCAAAGAGGTCCATCATCTCTTCCACCCGGTCACGGACGGCAGCGTCGGGGTGGGTCATGAGCTCGTCGAAGAGCTCGCTCACCCGAGGCAGCACCTCGTCGTATCCCAGCGTCTCGACGTCGATCCTCTGGTATTCGCTCATTTGTCAGCCTCTCTTGCACCACTCTCGGCAGCCATGCCGACCTCTTCCTGGATCATGGCGAGGACCGTGTCGACGACCGACTCGACCTCGTCGGAGAAGCCCAGCCCGAAGGCGCGATCGCCAGGCTCCACCTCTATGACAACAGTGTCCTCCGGAAATCCCTTCCAGTATCGAACCACGGCCAGGGTGTGATCGAGATCGATGATGCCCCCGACCGCCTCGCCGAGGCGGTCGGCCACCTCTTCGTCGTCGGGCGGGGTGAGGTCGAGCTTGTAGCGACGGATGGTGCCGGGCGGATCGATGTCGCGCGGCATGGCGCCGACGAGGACGACCTTCTCGGGCCTGGCCTCCTGGAGGGTGTGCAGCACCCGGTGGGCGGAGTACGACAGATCCTCGAGCACCACGTCGGGTGGCCACTCGACGTCGTCGATGCGCTTGAGGAACTGGGTGCCGAAGTCGAGGTCACGCAGCCAGGGCAGGCCGATGCCCCCCACCAGCACTCGGGTGGGCGGTCGGTCACCGGGTCCGAAAACGGGCGGTTCTATCATGGTCCTTCCATTCTGGCCCCTGGCGCGCAGATACCCCCCGAAGGGGGTACCTGCCCAGCGTGAGGTGGTCTTATTCCAGTGTGCAGCCGCAGGAGTTGATCTCCCGGGTGATGATGCCCCGCCCGGTGTCCATGTGGGTGGTGCAGGGCATGCAGGGGTCGAAGCTGCGGATGGCCCGCAGGACGTCGATGCCCTTGATCTGGTCGTCGGGGACCGACTCCAGGATGGGGGTGTCGACCACCGCCTGCTCGTAGGGGCCGAGGCCACCGAAGGGGTCGGTGGGCGAGGCGTTGAGCGTGGACGGGGTGTTGATCTGGTAGTTCACGATCTTGCCCTTGTCCATCACCATGTGGTGGGTGAGGTAGCCGCGGCCGGCCTCCCAGAAGCCCACCGACACCCGCTCGTCCCGGGGGATCTTGAACGGGGTGTGGACCTTGGTGTCGCCCCGGCGCCAGTACTCGAAGGCCTTGAGCAGGCAGTTCATGCCGATGGTGGCGGTGAAGGCCATGGAGTAGGCCCGGGCCCGGTTGCGCTCCAGGGCGCACAGGGTGCGGGGCAGCGGCCAGAACAGCTCGGTCTCGGGCAGGGCGTGGCGGGGCAGCAGCATGCGGATGCCGTCGCCGGTGGGCTCGCAGAAGGGGTTCTCGGTGTAGTCGCCCTTGAGGGCGGTGCCCCACAGCTGGCCGTAGGCCCCGGTCTCGATGACCTGGCGGTCCCAGCGCGGCGCCGTGTCCCAGGTGTACTTCTCCTTGAAGTTCGTGCCGCTGGGCTTGGGCAGGGTGGTCTTGTTCCAGGCGTGGTACGGCGAGAGGGGGTTGCCCAGGGGGTCGGTCTTGTACCGCTGCGGGCCGGTCTTGGTCCAGTCGTCGTAGAAGGAGTGCTCGATGAACTCCTCGACCCCGATGTTGATGTCGGTGAGGTTGGTGGAGACCAGCTTGCCCTCGATGATCACCGACGGGGTCGACCAGCGGGCGTTGCCCCACGTGTTGCAGTTGGCGTAGGTGGCGTCGTAGACCTCGGAGTTGTCCCAGATGCCGGTCTGGCACAGGTTCGTGGGCCGGGCCCCCACCTGCTCGTAGGCCGGGTTGGCGTCGAGGAAGAAGTCGACAAGGTCGTCCCAGATGCGGCAGATGACCTTGCACCAGTCGATGATCTTGCCCAGCTGGCCGTAGTACTCGTTGAACGTCGACGTGGTGACGGTGGTGGACATGCCGCCCGGCACGATGGTGCTCGGGTGGGGGAACTTGCCGAACATCAGCTGGCACATGATGCGCCCCACCCGGGTCCACTCGAGGGCCTCGAGGTAGATCTTCCCGGTCAGCGGGTTGAGGGCGTCCATGATGTCTTTGACCGTCGTGTAGCCGTGGACGTCGCCGTGGGGGGCCAGGGTCTTCTCGGCCCGGGTGACCAGCTCGGGGTTGGTCACGCTGACCAGGGCGGTGGAGTAGTCGGGCCCGGCCAGGAGGCCCAGGTGGAGGGGGCGGTCGTAGAACATCTCGCCCACCTCGCCCAGGTTGCGGACCTCGACGCCCAGGGGCGGCGGGCAGACCCCGAAGGCCTGCTCGATGTTGAGGGCGCTCACCGTGGCGTGGACGCCACCGCACACCCCGCAGGCCCGGCTGGAGATGTCGATGGCGTCGCGGGGGTCGCGGCCCTCGAGGATGACCTCGTAGCCCCGGAAGAGCATGGCCCGGGAGTGGGCGTCGACCGCCCGCCGGTTCTCCAGGTCCAGCACGGTGTGCACGGCCAGGGCGCCGGCCACACGCGTCATGGGGTCGATGTTCCAGTCCCGCAGGCGGGGCGGGGCGGCCAGCTGCGAGCCGGGGCCCTGCTTGCGCCGGACGTAGCCCTTGGGCTCCGCCACGGTGACCGAATAGGGGTCCTTGACCCCCTCCTTCAGGCGCGCTTTACCGCCCGCGTCGAACTGGATGGGCAGGTTCTTGAAACACATGGAAAGGGGTCTCCCTCAGGGCAGGTTCGGGCAGGTTCGGGGCAGGTTCAGAAAGGGACTACCGCACTACCAGTTGTGACCAGCTTCGAAGCGGTTGCGGCCCCGACCCTCATGGGTCTCGCCGTGCATCTTGTCGTTCCCACCCTCGTGGGAGTGCTGGTACTTCGAGTACACCTTGTGGACCATGCGGTTGACGCCGCGGGGCCCGGTCTTGGACCGGGACCACCCGGAGGGGCTGTCCTTGTCCCACCGCACCGTCATGTTCTTGTCCTGGCGTGACATGTAGCGCATGCGGCGGATGAAGCCGCCCACCACCTTGGAGGTGGAGGAGGAGATCAGGGAGCCGGGGGCGATCTCGGTGAAGGGGCTGAACTTGTCGGGGAAGCCGGGCATGGTGCAGCCGATGCAGATGCCGCCCATCTGCATGCAGCCACCGTGGCCGTCGACGTTGCCCCGCTCGGCGATGTTGCACTGGACCACCGGGCCCCAGCAGCCCAGCTCGACCAGGCACTCCTTGTCGCCGTACTCGGTGGCGAACACGCCCTCCTCGTAGTAGCCGGCCCGGGGGCAGTGGCGGTGCACCGTCTCGCCGAACAGCCAGGCCGGGCGGCCCAGCTCGTCGAACTCGGGCAGCGGGGCCAGGCCGTTGAGGAAGAGACAGACGGCAGCGGCCGTCTCGATGTAGTTCTCGCCGACGGGCGAGCAGCCGGGGACGTTGACCACCGGGACGCCGAAGGAGCTGCGGAAGTCCTTGCCCAGGTAGTCCATGACCGCCATGGAGTTGGTCACGTTGCCCTTGGCCGCGGGGATGCCGCCCCAGGAGGCGCAGGTGCCGATGGCGATGACGGCGGCGGAGCCGGCGGCGAGGCGGTCGAGCCACTCCAGCGAGGTGATCTGGCGGCCGGTCTGGGGGTCCTCACCCAGGCCCATCCAGTAGCCGTCGCCGGCGATGGACTCGTCCATGATCGAGCCCTCCCACGTGATGACGTAGGGAGCGTCGAGCTCGCCGCGCTCGGCCATGAAGAGGTTGTGGGTCCACTCGGGGCCGACCTCGGTGGAGACGACGGTGTGGATCAGCTCCACGCGCGGCAGGCCGGGAACGATGCCGGCCAGCAGGTGCTCCACCCGGGGGTGGGTGGCGGCGGTGACGGCCACGGTGCAGCCGTCGCAGGAGCCACCGACCATCCAGATCAGGTAGATCTTCTCCAGCGGGCCAAGGCGGATCTTCGACGTGTCGGGCTCGACGGCCCGGGAACGCACGCCGATGGGCGCCATGGGGTCGAGGGGGTTCTCCCGCCAGTCTTCGATTGCAGGTGCACCGGCCGGTACGACGGTACCCTCAGGGTCCTCCGGACGCACGACTTCTCGCGACCCGCCGGCGGTGCGGCGGCGAATCGTGGGTGCGGCGGACGAAGTAGCCCGACCTCTCGTCGTCGGCATAGAAAGAACCCCCCGTTTCCTGGATTGGTAAGTGTAGACTACACCTATCTGGACCCGCCGTCATGAAAGATTGGCGGGAATCAAAGGGCTCCTGGGACGTTGCGCTCGAGAGCTGTTCAGAAGCCGTTCCTTCCAGACCTCCAGGAGGTTGTAGTGGAAGAAGTGATGCATCCCCCGAAGTCGGAGGCGCTTCGGGCCCTCTACTGGAGGAGCGAGATCCTGCAGGTCATGTTCTGGCTCCGGGGCGAGGGCTTCGGCGACCAGGTCGACGCCACGCTGCTCGAGCGCTTCCTCGGGGTGGACTCCCACATCGGCGTCCAGTACCTCGACCGCCTGCTCGATGAGGGCTACGTCGAGCGGGTCGGCGACCGCTACAAGCTGTCCGAGGCCGGCGCCCGCGAGGGTGGCCTGGAGTTCGCGTCCTCGTTCGAGGAGCTCATGAAGCCGACCCACGGCGAGTGCAGCCCCGACTGCTGGTGCCACAACTCGCCGGACGAGGCCGAGGCCTGCGCCCGCGACCGGGCAATGGCCCAGCACGACCACGAGCACTGACCGATACTAAAAGAGACAGCCGACGTCGAACGCGCGCAGCATCGGCGGGAAGAGGGGGGCGTACATGAAGGGACGTAGCACCGAGGAGCCGCAGGGCGGTCTGCCGCGCAACTACCTGCGGGCCAGCCTCCTCCTGCTCATCGCCGAGACGCCGGCGCACGGCTACGACCTGCTCGAGCAGATCGCCCAGCTCGGCCTGCGCAACGTCGACCCGGGCGGGCTGTACCGCGCCCTGCGGGTGATGGAGCAGGACGGCCTGGTCGCCTCGTGGTGGGAGCACTCCACCGCCGGTCCCGCCCGCCGCAGCTACCGCCTCACCGACGAAGGCGTCGAGTGGCTCCACGCCTGGGCCGGTGCCCTGCGCGAGGGCCGGCGGTTCCTGTCCGCGTACCTCAGCCGCTACGACAAGATCGTGGAGGTGACCCCCGTCGAGGGGGTCGACACCTTGGAGAACCTTTCGTCATGACCTCGCTTCGCGTCGCCGTCGCTGGGAAAGGCGGGGCAGGCAAGACCACCCTCTCCTCCACGCTGGCCCGCCTCTTCGCCCGTGACGGCCGGCAGGTCATCGTGGTCGACGGCGACAGCAACCCCAACGTGGCCACCGCCCTGGGCATCGACCGGGAGCGGGCCGAGGCCATCCAGGCCCTGCCCACGGGGCTGGTCTCACGGCGGCTGAACGGCAACGCGGCGTTGAAGGACCCGGTCATGGAGGTCGTCACCCGCTACGGGGGGATGGCGCCCGACAACGTCCACGTCCTCAAGATGGCCATGCCCGAGCACGCCGACGAGGGGTGCCTGTGCTCGGCCCACGCCACGGTGAGCGCCCTGCTGGCCGACATCGACGAGCTCGACAACACCGTGTCGATCCTCGACCTCGAGGCGTCGCCCGAGCACCTCAGCCGGGGCACGACCCGCCACGTGGACGCCCTGCTGCTGGTCGTGGAGCCCTACTACCGCTCCTTCGAGACCGCCCGCCGCATGGCCGCCCTGGCTTCCGAGCTCCCCATCGGCCGGGTGGGCGTCGTGGCCAACAAGCTGCGCTCGCCGGAAGACGCTCAGGCCATCGCCGAGTACTGCGAGCGCCACGGCCTCACCCTCGAGGGCGAGCTGCCCTGGAGCACCCAGGTGCTCGACGCCGACCGCGCCGAGATCCCGCTGATCGACTACGACCCGAGCGGCCCCGTGGTCGCCGCCGTGGCCAAGCTGGCCGACAAGCTGGGCGCCCTCAAGGGCTGACCACGCCGTTCTTTGTCCGCTGGGCTACCGCTGCGGTAGCTGAGCGGACAAAAACCGCTACATGAAGTTGCGGGTGTGGAGCTCGGCCAGCTCGGCAGCCTCTCTCGGCGGGAAGCCGAGCTTGGCCAGGCGGCGGCGGCGGCCCTCGTCCATGTCGGCCTCCAGGGCCTGGACCCGGGCGAAGCCCGCGGCGACGGCGGCGGGAGTGAAGGCGCCGGCGGCCAGGACGACCAGGGCGTCGAACACCTCGGCGTTGAGGCCCGCGGTGTGACTCAGGGCGTCGTGGCGGCGACGGACGGCGGTGGCCAGGCGGGGCAGTAGGCCGGGGTCGTCGCCCAGCACGGCCTCCATGTGGGCCATGCCGAAGGCCACGTGGCGGGCCTCGTCGGCCAGGGCCAGGTGGGTCACCCGGCGGGTGACGGGATCCGGCGCGTAGCGCTCGAGGAACGACAGGAGGGAGAGGAACGTCCCCTCCCCCAGCACCGAGAGGAGGAAGTGGGCCAGGGCGAAGTCCGGCTCCTCGACCAGCGTGAGCAGCGACGCCTGGCCGCCCACGGTCGACAGGCCCAACGGACCTGCGCCCTTGAGCTCGGCCCGGCGGGTGAACACCTCGACGTGGCGGGCCTCGTCGGCCACCTGGACGGCCAGCACGCCCACCACCTCCCGGAAGTGGGGGTGGATCCGGCCGAGGAACCGGGCGGGGACCACGAGGGCGGCGTTCTCGTTCTCGATCAGATAGGTCATGACCTGGACCACGGCCGCCTCGACCTCCTCGGGCAGCTCGAACGGCTCGTCCCAGGCGACGGCGGTGGCGGGGTCCCACTGCGACGCCACCGCCTGGCGGTAGATGCCGGCGGCGGCGTCGGTCCACACCGCGGCCTTCTCGTCCAGGGCGAAAGGGAACGCCGGCCCGCCGGCCTCCACCACCGCGCCCCGCGCCGCCAGCCCCCACGTGGCCGGCGGCCGCTCGACCACGTCGTCCGGCCCGCCGGCCACCTCGGCGCCCCGGACGCGCGCGCCCTCGGCGTCGCCCCGCACCACGTAGGGCCAGTCGTAGCCGTGCCCTTGGGCCCGGCACCAGGCCCGGACGTGGACGGCCAGCTCGGGCACGGAACCCCGCACCTCGACCCGCTCCCCCACCCCCACCCCGGCCAGGGCCCGCTTGAGCAGGAGGTGGCCGCCCCGGTCGAGGCCGAGGTCGCCCAGGTCGAGGGTGCTCACGGGTCGTAGTCCTCGGCGGTGACGTTGCCGGCGGTGTCGTAGAAGGTCACCTCGTCCACCGCCCGCTCGAGCTGGTCGTACCCGCTGGTCCGCCCCTCCCGCCACGCCTTGAGCCCTTCCAGGTCGAGGAGGGGGCGGACCTCGGGGTCGTCGTAGCTCATGCCCAGCAGGAGCGAGCGAAAGCGCTCGACCAGCTGGTCGGGCGCCGAGGGGGTGACGGTGAAGTTGCAGTGGTCGTAAGGCGCGGTCTGGGTCAGGATCCGGGTGGCCCCGGCGGGCAGGGTGCCCTCCTGGCTGAAGACCAGGTGGTTGCCGTCGATCATGCAGGCGGCGTCGGCCCGGCCGGCCATGAGGCTGCGGGCCGCGTCCCGCTCCCCGCCCACGTGGTCGCCGTGCTTCCCGGTGGCGACGGGGTGGTGGAGCACGTGCATCTCGACCACGCCCTCCTTGCGCAGGTGCGACAGGGGGATGAGGGTGGCCTGGGGCGAGTCGACCGCGCCGACCGCCACCGTCCGGCCGTTGAGGTCATCGACGGTGCGGATGCCGGAGTCGGTCCGGACCACGACGACCGAGGTGAGGTCGCAATCGGTGTCGCGCATGGCGACGGCGCGGACTGGGCCCGAGCGGCCCCCTGAGCGGGGGTCGGCGCCCAGGCGGGCGGCCCGCACCCAGGCCAGGGGGGAGTTCCACGCCACGTGGATGTGGCCGGCGAGCAGGGCCTCGACCTGGCGCTCGTAGTTGGAATAGAGGACGTAGTCGAAGTCCAGGCCCTGGGCGGCGAACCAGTCGCGGAAGCCGTCCCAGATGGTGACCACCTTGGGGTCGTAGGCGACGGCGCCCATCACCAGCGCGGCCATCAGAACAGCGGGAGGCCGCAGGCGATGCGGCCGATGAAGTCGTGCAGGGTGTCGGTGGTGGGAGCCATCACCGAGGCGGCCCGGGCGTCCCGGAAGTGGCGCTCCACCCCGACCTCCTTGCGGAAGGCGGCCCCGCCGCACACCCGCATGCCGAGGTCGGTGACGTCGATGGCCGTCTCGCCGGCCCAGGCCTTGGCCTCCAGCACCCGTAGGGTGGCGTCGGGCCGGCCGGTCTCCAGCGCGGTCAGGGTGTCGAGGAGCAGGGCCTCGGCCGCGTCGGTGCGGATCCGCATGCGGGCGACGTCGGCCCTGGTCAGCGGGTTGTCGGCCAGCGACTGGTCGAGGTGGGCGAAGCGGGTGGCCCCGGCGTGGGCCGCGGCCTTGGCCGTGGCCGCGTCGGCCGTCCCCACCGAGAAGCCGGCGTTCATGACCTGGAACCACGGGAGGACCGTCGCCAGCATGACGTCGAACCCGCCACCGTCGGCCCCGAGCATGGCCGAGGCCGGCACCTCCACACCCGAGGCGGTCATGGGGCTGGAGGCGTTGCCCCGCAGGCCCAGCCCGTCGAACGGCGCCCCCACCTTGAGGCCGGGAACACCGGCCGGCAGCAGCCACAGGGTGCTCGGGCCCTCGCCGGACAGTGGCCGGCTCGACCACACGTAGCCGTCGGCCTGGCCGGCGGAGGTCACCCAGCTCTTCTCGGCGTCGAGGCGCACCCCGCCGCCCACCGCGGTGGCCGTGGACATCGGCGCCCAGAACATGCTGCGGGAGCCGACCTCGGAGAAGGCCAGGGTGGTGACGTACTCCCCCGTGGCGATGCGCTCCCGCACGTCCGGCGGGCCGTGGGCCTCGATCACCGCCGCCCCGCAGTAGTGCATCATCACCACCATGGCGGTGGAGCCGCAGTGCTCGGCCA
>JBOGIE010000053.1:0-12628 GCA_050742435.1 Acidimicrobiales bacterium
CCTGCGGGGCAGCCGGGGGCCGGGCCCGGGCCGGGGCGGCAGGGGGCGCAGCCGTGGCCGCCGTCCGGGCGGTGAGGTAGTCGGCGTAGCCGTTGGGCGCCAGCGTGGAGCCACCGCGGCCGTCGAGCACCAGCACGTCCTCGACCGTCCGCTCGAGCAGGGCCCGGTCGTGGCTGACGACCACCAGCGAGCCCGGCCAGGTCTCCAGGTGGTCCTCCAGCGCCCGCAGGGTGTCCAGGTCGAGGTCGTTGGTGGGCTCGTCCAGGAGCAGGACGTTGGGCATGCGGGTGAGGACGAGGAGGAGCTGCAGCCGCCGCCGCTCGCCGCCCGAAAGGGTGCCGATGGGCGCCTGCTGGATGTGGTTGTCGAACAGGAAGCGCTCCATGAGCCGGGCCTGCTCCCAGCTGGGCTGGGCGGCGGGGGCGGCCACCGCCTCCCGGACCCGCTGGGCCGGATCGAGCTCCACACCGGCCTGGCGGTAGTACCCCAGCCGCACGGTGGGCGCGGTCCGGACCGAGCCCTCGGCCGGCGGCAGGCGCCCCTCGATGATGTCGAGCAGCGTCGACTTGCCCGACCCGTTGGGACCCAGCACGCCGAGTCGGCCGCCCGGCTCCAGGTCGAGGTCCAGCCCCCGGAACAGCCACTCGTTGTGACTGAACCGATGTCCCACGCCGGTCAGGGTGATGACCAGGTCGCCCAGGCGGGGCGTGGTCACCCCCCGCCCTGGCGCCGCGGCCAGCTCGGGCGCCGCGGCCCGGGCGGCGCCCGCCCCGCCCTCGACCACCGCGGTGGCGGCGGCGATGCGGGCCTTGGGCTTGCGGGTGCGGGCCGGGGCGCCCCGGCGCAGCCAGGCCAGCTCGGACCTGGCCAGGTTGCGGCGGACGGCCTCGGCCGTGGCCGCCCTCGCCGCCCGCTCCGCTCGGGCGGCCAGGTAGCTGGCGTACCCCCCGTCGTGGACGTGGCCCCGGCCGCCCTCCAGCTCCAGGATCCGGGTGGTCACCCGGTCGAGCACGTGGCGGTCGTGGGTGACGAGCACCAGCCCACCCCGGAAGGCGGCGAGGCGGGCCTCCAACCAGGCGATGGCCTCCACGTCGAGGTGGTTGGTGGGCTCGTCCAGGACCAGCAGGTCGACCTCGTGGACGAGGACCCGGGCCAGGGCCACCCGCTTGACCTGCCCCCCCGAGAGGGTGGCCACGTCGTCGCCCGTCACCGCCCCCATGCCCAGCCGGTCGAGGATGGCGGCGGCCTCCCAATGGGGGCCCACTGCGTCCCGCACCGAGCCGGGGGGGAGGACCGGCTCCTGGTCGAGGTAACCGGCGCGCACGTCCCGGCCTCTGCGCACCACGCCGTCCTCGGGCTCGGCCACCCCGGCCAGGATGCGCAGCAGGGTCGACTTGCCCGACCCGTTCCTCCCGACCACGCCCAGGCGGTCCCCACTGTGGAGGGTGACGGACAGGTCCTCGAACAGCGGCCGGTCGGGACGGCGGACGGCCGCCTTCTCGACGTCGACCAGGATCATCCCGGCCAGGCTAGGAGACCGCTACCAGACTCCCTCGTGGCACTCGCACTGGCAGCCCAGGCCGGCGCCGGCCCCTCCCAGGGCGGCGGCCAGCCACCACTCCCGGCACTTCTCGTGCTCACCGGCGGCGCAGGAGGAGCTGATGGGCTTGAAGCTCAGGATGGCGGCGCCGGCCAGCACGGCGACGAAGGCGGTGACCGCGGTGACGCTGAGCCGGCTCTTGCCCTTGGCCAGGCAGTCCTCCTCGGCGTTGATGAAGCTGGTCGCCGGGGCCTCGTTCTTGTTGGCGGCGCCGAAGAGCGGCGCCTCGCAGTCCACCACGTCGGCGAACTGGAAGGGGAGGAGCGACCAGACCAGGGCCAGGGCGATGATCCCCAGGACGGCGAAAGGGACGACCTTCTGCTGGGTGGTCACTCGGCCAACCGACCACGGGCCACGAGGGCCTCGGCCACTTGCACCGCATTCAGGGCGGCGCCCTTGCGCAGATTGTCGCCGCTCACGAACAGGGCCAGGCCGTTGGGGGCACCCGGGTCACGCCGGATGCGCCCCACGTAGGACGGATCGGTGCCGGCCGCGGCCAGCGGGGTGGGGACGTCGGCCAGGACCACGCCGGGCGCCGAGGACAACAGCTCGGCGGCCCGTTCGATGGACAGCGGCCGGTCGAACTCGACGTTGAGCGACACGCTGTGGCCCGTGTAGACGGGCACCCGGACGCACGTGCAGGACACGGCGAGGTCGGGGAGCTCCAGGATCTTGCGGCTCTCGTGCCGGAACTTGTGCTCCTCGTCGGTCTCCTCGTCGACCAGCTTGCCGGCCAGAGGAAGCACGTTGAAGGCGATGGGCCCGGCGAAGGCCTCGGGGGGCGGGAAGGCGACGGCCGAACCGTCGTAGGCCAGCTCGGCCGACTTGGGCCCGACCTCGGTGGCCTGCTTCTCCAGCTCGGCCACGCCCTTCACCCCGGCGCCGGAGACCGACTGGTAGGTGCTGACCACGATGCGGCGCAGCCCGGCCTCGTCGTGGAGGGGCTTGAGGACGGGCATGGCCACCATGGTCGTGCAGTTGGGGTTGGCCACGATGCCCTTGGGGATCGAGTCGAGGGCGTGGGGGTTGACCTCGGCCACCACCAGGGGCACGTCGGGGTCGTGGCGCCACGCCGAGGAGTTGTCGACCACCGTGGCCCCCGCGGCGGCGACCTTGGGGGCCAGCTCCTTGGACAGGGTGGCGCCGGCGGCGAAGAGGGCCAGGTCGAGGCCGCGGAAGTCGGCCGTGGCCACGTCCTCGACCGTCACCTCGCCCCCTGCCCAGGGGAGGGTCCGGCCCGCCGACCGGGCCGAGGCGAAGGCGCGCAGGGTGGAGACGGGGAAGCCCCGTTCGGCCAACAACGTGCGCATGATGCCGCCGACCAGTCCGGTGGCTCCGACAATCCCGACGTTCATGGCTGCAAAGGTATCGACTTCACGCCGGGGCGTTCTCGAGTTCGAAGGCCGAGTGCAGGGCCCGGACGCCCCGCTCGACCTCGCCGGCCCGTACCACGCAGCTGATGCGGATGGGGCTGGTGGAGATCATCTCGATGTTCAGCCCCTCGGCGGCCAGGGTCTCGAACATGGTGGCGGCCACCCCGGGGTGGGTCTTCATGCCCGCCCCGATCAGGCTGATGCGGGCGATGTCGGCGTCGCCCGCCACCCGCTCGGCGCCCAGCTCGGCCGCCACCTCCTCGGTGACCCGGGAGGCGACGGCCAGGTCGGCCTTGGGGAAGGTGAAGGAGATGTCGGCCAGCCCGTGGACCGAGACGTTCTGCTCGATCATGTCGACGTTCACCGCCTCGTCGGCCAGCCGCCGGAACAGTTTGGCGGCGATGCCCGGGCGGTCGGGCACACCGACGACCGTGACCTTGGCCTCGGACGTGTCGTGGGTGACACCCGAGATGATGGCCTTCTCCACCTCTTCCTCCTTCTTCACCCAGGTACCGGGCTCCCAGGTGAAGCTCGATCGCACGTGCAGGGCGACGTCGTTGTTACGGGCGTACTCCACCGACCGGGTGGCCAGCACCCGGCCGCCGGTGGCGGCCATCTCCAGCATTTCCTCGTAGGCCACCGACTTGAGCCGCCGGGCGTCGGGCACGACCCGCGGGTCGGCGGTGTAGACGCCGGCCACGTCGGTGTAGATCTCGCACACCTCGGCGCCCAGGGCCGAGGCCAGGGCCACCGCGGTGAGGTCGGAGGCGCCCCGACCCAGGGTGGTGACCTCCTTGTCGGTCGACACCCCCTGGAACCCGGCGACCACGACGATCTTGCCTGCGGCCAGCCCTTCCCGGACCCGGTCGGCCCGGATCTCGAGGATCTTGGCCTTGCCGTGGGTCGTGTCGGTGACGATCCCGGCCTGGCTGCCGGTGAACGAGGCGGCCGGCGCCCCCAGGTCGGAGATCGCCATGCACAGCAGCGACATGGAGATGCGCTCGCCCGCGCTGATCAGCATGTCCAGCTCGCGGGCGGGGGGTTCGGGCGAGATGCGGTGGGCCAGCTCGAGCAGCTCGTCGGTGGTGTGCCCCATGGCGCTGACCACCACGACCACATCTTGGCCGCGACGGCGCGTACGCACGACGTGATCGGCAACGGCGCGGATCCGGTCGGCGTCGGCAACTGAGGTGCCGCCGAACTTCTGGACGACGAGAGTCACTGGCGGGACTCACGGTACCAGCACGATTACGGTGGCTCACCGTGCCGACACAGAAACGCCAGCGCAAGCGCCAGGGTCACCAGGCCCGCCAGGCGGCGATGGCCGCCGCCCGCCAGCGGCAGGCCCGCCGGACCCGGGCCATCGCCGGTGGCTTCCTCGCCCTCGTCCTGATCGCGGGGGTGGCCGTGGTCGTCGGCGGCGGCGACGACGACGACCAGGAGGTGGCCAGCACCGCCGCCAGCACCACGGTGGCCGGCGCCAACACCACGGCTGCCGCCAAGACCGCGGTCGACCTTCCTCCGGTCCCGGCGGGCGCCTCCATCAGGGGCGACACCCCCTGCCCGCCCGCCGACGGCTCGGCCCCGCGCACGACGTCGTTCGAGAAGCCGCCGCCCCTCTGCGTGGCCGTGGCCAAGACCTACACCGCCGAGATCGACACCACCAAGGGGAAGATGGTCGTCGACCTCGACGTCAAGAACGCCACCAAGACCGTCAACAACTTCGTGGTCCTGTCCCGCTACCACTACTACGACGGGATCGCCTTCCACCGGATCATCCCCGGGTTCGTGATCCAGGGCGGCGACCCCCAGCAGACCGGCACCGGCGGTCCCGGCTATAAGTTCGAGGACGAGCTGCCCAAGCCGGGCTCGTACAAGGTGGGCTCCCTCGCCATGGCCAACTCGGGCGCCAACACCAATGGCAGCCAGTTCTTCATCGTCACCGGCGACACCGGCACCAGCCTCCCGCCCCAGTACTCCCTGTTCGGCCAGGTCACCCAGGGACTCGACGTGGTCGAGGCCATCGAGGCCACGGGCATCCCGGGCACCCAGGACGGCAAGCCCAGCGAGGTCGTCAAGATCAACTCGATCACCATCAAGGAGACGTGAGCCGTGCCGACCGAGTGCCCCGCCGCCGACGGATCGAGTCCCAAGACCCAGAGGTTCAGTGGCCCGCCGCCCATGTGCATCGACCCCACCAAGACCTACACGGCCACCATGGTGACCAACAAGGGGACGATGACCATCGCCCTCGATCCAATCGCCGCGCCCAAGACGGTCAACAACTTCGTGGTCCTGGCCCGCTACCACTACTTCGACGACGTGATCTTCCACCGGATCATCCCGGGCTTCGTCATCCAGGGCGGTGACCCCCAGGGCACGGGCATGGGCGGCCCCGGCTACCGGTTCGAGGACGAGCTGCCCCGGCCCGGGCGCTATGAGATCGGGTCGCTGGCCATGGCCAACGCCGGGCCCAACACCAACGGGAGCCAGTTCTTCGTCATCTGCGGCATGAGCGGCATGCAGCTCCCGCCTCAGTACTCGCTCTTCGGCAAGGTGGTCGACGGGCTCGAGGTCATCCTGGAGCTGGAGAAGGTCGGCACCCCGGGCGCCGGCGTGCCCAAGGAGCGGGTCTACATGGAGTCGGTGACGATCACCGAGTCGTAGCCGCCCTCCCACCTCGTTCTGGCTGCAGTTAGCCCCCATATTCGCGGGCAACTGCAGCAGGAACGGAAGCTGGTCAGCGGGGCAGGGCCTCGAGGCCGGCCTCGTGGCCGTTGATGAAGACCACCACCCCGCCCACCCCGTCGACCGTCCACTGGCCGTCGGCGTCGCGGAGAAGGGCGGTGCGCTCGTCGATGGCGACGACGGGCAGCCCGGCCGGGGCGAGGGTGATGGTGCGCTTGGCCTTCTCCGGCGACCAGGTGTCGTGGTGGGGGATGATCGCCACCTGGGCGAGCAGGCCCAGCCCGAGGGTGAACGCCCCGCCCCGGGGGTCGACCATCGGGTCGCACAGGGCCATGGCGCCGGCCGACGAGCCGGCCAGCACCGCCCCGCCGTCCCAGGCGTGGCACAGGGCGTCCCACGCCGGGGAGTCCTTGAGCACCGACCGCAGGTGCAGGGGGGAGCCGCCCGAGAGGTAGAGGAAGCGGGCGTCGCGGATGGCGGCCACGTTGGCCTCGTCATCGGCGTCGGGCCGGGCGAGGACCATGAGGCCCCTGGCCTTGGCGCCCAGCCCCGCGAACCACTGCTCGGCCGTCTCCACCGCCCGCTCGGGGTGTTCGTAGGCGGCGGCGGTGGGCAGGACGAGGACCTCGTCGGCCCCGCTGGCCGCCAGCAGGTCGCGGTCGAACGTGCACCCCTCGCGCCACTCGGCGCCACCGACCAGGGCAAGGGGACCGGGCATCGGGCCAAACTAGCCCTCGTGCTCCGGGGCGACCAGGTGACCCTCCGCGCCATGACCGGCGACGACGTGGAGCCGCTCACCGCGCTGTTCGCCGTCCCCCAGGTGGCCGAGTGGTGGCCGGGGGAGAACTCGGTGCGCCTGCGGGCCCGGCTGGAGGACGACGACGAGGGCGTGGGCATGGTCATCGAGCGGGACGGCCGCCTGATCGGGTTCATCCAGTACTTCGAGGAGGCCGATCCGGACTACCGCCACGCCATGATCGACATCGTCCTGCACCCGGACTGGACCGACCGCGGCCTGGGCACCGACGCCCTGCGCACGCTGTGCCGGCACCTCTTCGACGACCTGGGCCACCACCGGCTCATGATCGACCCGGCGGTCGTGAACGCCCGGGCCATCGCGTCCTACCGCAAGGTCGGCTTCAAGGACGTGGGCGTCATGCGCCGGTACGAGCGGGCCAACGACGGCACGTGGCGCGACAGCCTGCTCATGGACCTGCTGGCCGAGGAGCTGTCGTGACGACGAAGCATCGGTCGGCCAGGGCGCCGAACGAGTAGGACGGGTAGAGCCCGCCGAACATCTCCCGGGTCCGATCGGTCCACGCCAGGGCCTCGGGCGCCGAGATGCGGTGCACGACCTGAAGGATCCCACCCTCGTAGATGCGGTACTCGGCCCAGACCCCCGGATAGTCCTTGGTGGCCCCGATCTCGGCCCAGGGGACCTCGCCCGTGGCCGGCATGCGCTGGACCAGGTTGCGATGGGTGTGCCCGGCGAAGTACCCGACGAGGGCTGGACGGCGGGCGAAGAGCTCGAGCAGGCGCTCGGAGTCGGCCTCGTTGATCCCCGCGGTGAACGACGTGTGGTCCCAAAGGGGGTGGTGCCCGAAGACCAGCACGGGCGTGGCGTCGAAGGTGTCGGCGGCCAGGTCGTCGAGCCACTCGAGCTGCTCGTCGGTGACCCGCCCGCCCGTCTGGCCGGGGATGGCGGTGTCGACCAGGGCCAGCCGGGCCCCGGCCACGGTGACCAGCTCGGTGACGGCAGGGCGGGTGGCGTCGGGCGACCCGGCCGGGCTGACGTCGTGGTTGCCGTTGGTCCAGTGCAGCCGCGTGCCGAACCGCTCGCCGAAGATGTCGAAGAACGTGGCGAACTCGGCCGCCGCGCCCCGAGCGGTGAGGTCGCCCTTGGCCACGACCGTGTCCGGCTGGGCGGCGGCGATCTCCGCGGCCGCGGCCCGGGCCATGGTCTCGGGATAGGGCGGCTCGCCGGGCTCGGCGCGCAGCGGGGGGCCGAGGTTCACCCCCTCGTACCGTCCACACTCGGTCTCGCCGATGTGGACGTCGCTGACCGTGGCCACCGTGGCCAGCCGCTGGCCACCGGGGCGGGGGAGCGTCCGGAACGTCACCCCTTCGACCGTGTGCTCCCGGTCGGGCCGCAGACCGTCCACCCGCACCACCCGGGGGCCGTCGTGCAGGACGGCCTCGGTGTCGGTGACGGTGGTTAGCTCCACCGGAAGTCCGCCGGGCGCTCCCACCGCTCGCCCGACCACGGCCACGGGCTGGCCTGGCCGTCGGTGCCGGGGGCGGTGGCCGTGGCCGCCCGGGCCAGCTGCTCGGCCTGGGCCACGGCGAGCGCCACGGCGATGGCCAGGACCTCGGGCGGCGGTCGGTCAGAGGGGGACATTGCCGTGCTTGCGCCGGGCCGGGGCCACCCGCTTGGAGCGGAGCATGGCCAGCCCCTTGATCAGCACCGGCCGGGTGGCAGCCGGCTCGATCACGTCGTCGACGTACCCCCGCTCGGCGGCGATCCACGGGTTGGCGTGATGCTCGCGGTAGGCGGCCACCAGCTCGGCCCGCAGGGCGTCGACGTCGAGCTCCCCGGCCTCGTCCGCCTCGGCCAGCTCCCGCCGGTGGAGCAGGTCGACCGCGCCCTGCGGTCCCATGACCGACAGCTCGGCCGAGGGCCAGGCGAAGGCCAGGTCGGCCCCGATGGCCTTGGAGTTCATGACCACGTACGCGCCACCGTAGGCCTTGCGGGTGACGACCTGGACGCGGGGCACGGTGGCCTCGCACAGGGCGTAGAGGAGCTTGGCCCCGTGGCGGATGATGCCCCCGTACTCCTGGTCGGTGCCGGGCAGGAACCCGGGCACGTCGACGAAGCAGACGATCGGGACGTTGAACGCGTCGCACGTGCGGACGAACCGGGCCGCCTTCTCGGACGAGTCGATGTCGAGCACCCCCGCCAGCTCCTGGGGCTGGTTGGCGACGATGCCGACCACGTGCCCGTCCAGCCGGGCCAGGCCGCACACCATGTTGCGGGCCCACAGGGGCGCGTACTGGAACAGGTAGCCGTCGTCGACGACCGCGGCGATCACCTGGGTCATGTCGTACGGCTGGTCGTTGCGCTCGGGCAGCATGTCGGCCAGCGCGGGCGCCTCCCGGGCCGGGTCGTCGGTGGGCGCCACCCACGGCGGGGGCTCCTCGTTGTTCGATGGCAGGAACGAAAGGAGCATGCGGACGTCGGACAGGCACGTCTGGTCGTCGTCGGCCACGAAGTGGGCCACGCCCGAGCGGGTGGCGTGGGCGATGGCGCCGCCCAGGTCCTGGAGGCTGACGTCCTCGCCCGTCTCGGCCTTCACCACGTCGGGCCCGGTGATGAACATGTACGACGTGTCCCGCACCATGAACACGAAGTCGGTGAGGGCCGGGCTGTAGACCGCCCCGCCGGCGCAGGGGCCCATGACCACGCTGATCTGGGGGATCACCCCGGACGAGTGGGCGTTGCGCCGGAAGATGCCGCCGTAGCCGTCGAGGGCGACGACCCCCTCCTGGATGCGGGCGCCGGCACCGTCGTTGATGCCGACGAACGGCGCCCCGACCTGGGTGGCCATGTCCATGACCTTGTGGATCTTCTCGGCGAAGACCTCGCCCAGCGACCCGCCGAAGACGGTGAAGTCCTGGGAGAAGACGAAGACCTTGCGCCCGCCGACCGTGCCCCAGCCGGTGATCACGCCGTCGGTGTAGGGGCGCTCGCCGTCGAGGCCGACCCCGACCGCGCGGTGGCGGGCCAGCAGGTCGAGCTCGACGAAGCTCTCCGGGTCCAGCAGGGCCTCGACCCGCTCCCGGGCCGTCATCTTGCCCCGGGCGTGCTGGCGCTCGACCGCGTCGTCCGACCCCGCGTGGACGGCCTGCTCCTTGCGGGTACGGAGGTCCTTCAGGCGAGGGTCCACGGCCGCCGAGGTTACCGGGGGGCGAGCTTGGCGACCCTCTCGGTGAACCGCCAGGCCCGCAAGCGGGTCGCCATCTGGTCCAGGCCCTCGCCCGGGCCGCGCCAGAGGAGGTCGTCGACGTCGGCCAGGACCTTGGCCTCATAGCGCAGGGTGGCCAGGTCGCGGAAGAGCAGGGCCAGGTCGCGCTGCTCGTTCAGGGCCGCGGCCAGGCGGGCCGGGCCGCGGACGTTGACCTCCCACCGCCAGTGGTGCTCGGGGATGTCCTCCAGGTGGGGGTACGTGGCCAGCACCGCGCTGGCCGAGGTCTTGCCCCAGCCCGGGAGCCCCGGGAAGCCGTCGGCCGAGTCCCCGACCAGGGCCAGCCAGTCGGGGATGGACTCGGGCGCCACCCCGTACTTGACCTTCACCCCGGCCTCGTCGGTGAACGCCTTGGCCCGCCGGTCGTACTGGACCACCCGGGTGCCCGACACGCACTGGGCCAGATCCTTGTCCGGCGTCATGATCACCACCTGCTCGACCCTCGGGTCTGCGCCCGCCGTGGCTGCCGCCGCGGCCAGGGCGTCGTCGGCCTCGAGTTCGACCATGGGGAAGACGGTCACGCCCAGGGTGCCGAGCGCCTCCTCCAGCAGCGGGAACTGGGCCAGCAGCTCGGGAGGCATGCCCTCGCTCGACTTGTAGCCGGGCCACAGGTCGTTGCGGAACGACTCGATAACGTGGTCGGTGGCCACCCCCAGGTGGGTCACGCCCTCCTCGAGGAGTTGGAGCACGCTCCACATCACCCCGCGGGTGGCCGCCACCTCGTCCGCGGGGTCGCGCTCGCCCTTGGGGACGCCGAAATGGTGGCGGAACAGCTCATACGTCCCGTCCAGGAGGTGGACCTTCACGCCGGTCACCGTAGGCTGACGCCATGCGCTCCCGCTGGCGGTCGGTGGTGACGGTGATGTCGGTGACGCTCGTCGTCGCCCTGGCCGGTTGTGGAGGAGGCGGCGGGGTCGACGAAGACGCCGTCGGACCGGCTCCGGCCACTGGACCGGCGGGCGACACCGCCACCGCCCGCACCATCGTCCTGCAGCAGGCCGACATGCCCGCCGGGTGGCGAGGCGTGCCCCACACCGAAAGCGAGGTCGAGCGCGAGCGGGGCCGCCAGCTCTCAATCTGCCTCGGCCGGCCCGCTCCCGAGGGCAGCCGCAGCGCCATCGTCTACGGCCCCGACCTCAGCATGGGCCAGCTCCAGGTCTCCTCCATCTCCACCGTCCTCAAGACCGTCGAGGACGCCCGGTCCGACCTGGAGTCCGTCCGCGGCCCCAAGTACGGCCCGTGCCTCATCACGTCCTTCTCCGAGGACCTGCGCCGCCAGGCCCCGGACGCCCGGGTCGAGGACGTCGCCGCCGAACCCCTCCCGGTCGAGAGCTACGGGGACGGCGCCGTCGGCATCCGCCTCACCGCCAGCCTGGTCTATCCCGACCGCACCGACCGCCTCTTCGCCGACCTCGTCTACCTCACCAAGAACCGGGCCACGGTCAGCGCCACCTTCTTCTCCTTCGGCGAGCCCTTCCCCGCCACCCTCGAGCAGTCCCTCGTCTCCCGCATGGGCAACCGCATCGAGACCGCCTAGCCGGTCGCCGCAGCCGTAAACGCGACAGCAGCCATGGTGAGGTTCGAGCCGATCACCGCGAACAGGATCGTTCGGGTCTGGGAGGTGACCGCGCTGTTGATCTCGGCTCGCACGTCAGCCCGGATCCGATGCTCGAGCACGTCCAGGTCGCGCTTCGTCGCCACATCCGCCCAGCCCAAGACGCCGTTCCTCACTGATGGCCATTGTCATCCCCGTATCCGGTCCCGGCAATGGCGTCGACCGCGTCCCAGCCACACTCGCTGACGACGAAGACGTCGACCAGGTCAACGTCGTGATCGAGGCACAGCGACTCCGCCTCCTTCACCGCCTCGACCTCCGCTCGGTCAAGGTCCCCGGCTCGGAACAGCCCGACGATCAGTTTGGACTCTGGGGCTACCGCCTGGAGCACGAGACCGACCGCGGTCGCCACACCGCTGGCCGGGGCGCCTTCCATGTCGATGGCCAGCAGGACCCGCAGGTCGCGATCGCACACCAAGACCACGATCGATTCCGGGCCATCGCCTGTCGACGACACCCGCAGCGCGGCCACCGCGTCGTCCCGGTCCCGCAGCCGGGGCCCGACCAGCTCCACCACCGGTGGCCGGTGGCTCCCACATCCTTTCCGCATCACGTCCTCCTGTGTTGCCGATCACGAGGAGGAAGTGACGAGGGAGTGTACGCCGGGGCTGTGACAGCCGAGCGGCTCGCCGGACGGGTGGGACCACGAACCGGCGGGGATGCCGAGGCGACGGGCGGCCACCGTGACCGGCTGGCCGGGCGGCACGGGACGGCCGGACGCGTCCAGCTCTCGTCCCCGTTCATCGGTGAATACCATGCCGTCGGGATCGTCGGCATTGCCCTCTATCCCGAGCCGACCGAGGTGATGCAATCGATGATGTCGGTGGCACAAGGCGACCAGGTTCGGCGTATCCGACGCACCGCCGTCCTCCCAATGCCGTACGTGATGGACATGGAGCCACCGGCTGCGGTCGCAACCCGGCACCCGGCACCCCCGGTCGCGCTCCTCGATGACGATCCTGGTGCGGTCCGGCACCGTGCGGAACGCCCGGCCGGTGCTCACCGGGCGTCCACCCGCTTCGAACACGGCCCGGATGCGGGCGTCGCAGCCCACGAAGCGGCGCAGGCCCTCGCTCAGCCCGGGGCCGAGGTGGAGGTGGCCGTTGGTGCTCCCCTCGGGATCGGTGCCCACGTGCAGCAGGACGAGGTTGCGGTCCTGGTGCGGGCGGGACGACGACCCCAGGGACCGGTCGGCCATGGCCACAAAGGCGTCGGCCCAGTCCACGTCTTTCGGCTCACCCGCATGGAACAACTCGTCCCGAGCGGCGACCAGGGCCCGTTCCACCAGGGCTCCTTCGTCCGGCGGCAACTCGGCGGACAGCCGCCACGT
>JBOGIE010000054.1:0-12606 GCA_050742435.1 Acidimicrobiales bacterium
CACGCCAGGGGAAAGGTGGTCGCCGGCCTGGCGTGAGCGACCAGGGTGAAGACCAGCGGCGTGCTTCCCGTCCCGTGCCCCGCCTCACGGGCCGAGGTCCGCAACGGGCCGTCCCGGAAGCGGATCCGCCCATGGGACGGTCACCCGCATGCTGCCCACCCGGCCCGAGGTGTGATGCCGGGCGCTACCGCCTGGCGCGCCCGTCCTCGCGGGGCCCCGCACTTGGACGGAGAGGGCCCAGGTGGCAGCCGAAACCGCCAAGGTGGAAGCCAGATGCCTGTTACGTCTCGTTGACGGTTCACCGACCGCCGCAATACAGGCTGAATGTCGAAAATCAGCGCCCTACTGCCCGGGCCTGACCCGTTCGGGCGGGTTACACCCAGATGTGCTGCGCTGTCCGCAGGCATCGTAACTACCGGGCACAAGCGGCCAAATCGATGCCTATTCCAAAGGGTGGCGCTGGCTGGCCCTTCTCGGCCGGGCGATTTCACGACACTGTGACGCGGTCGGTGCCATAGTGAAATCGGCTGTTTCTGCGCGGTAGCCCCTACCGCCCAGCCTGGGGAGGTCACCATGCTCAGCAAGACTTCTGGACGACGGGTCGCGGCCGTGGCTGCGTCCTTGGTCGGCCTGTTCGCGCCTGTCGCGTTGGCAGCCCCAGCCTCCGCAGAGGCAGAGCGATCCTACTTCTTCGAGGAAACCGCTTCAGCCTTCTGGGCGGTGCCGCACCAGTGCGCCGATGGCTCCACCGTGCAGGCGACTCTTTTGGTCATCACCACGCGCGACTTCGAGGCACCCGAGACCGAGGACGCCGATCCGACGGCCAGGGTGCAGTACCAGGCCGTCTGTTCCGGCAGCTCCTTCAGCTGGGTCGGGATCTTGCCGGCGACCATCACCAGCACCGAGAACCTCAAGAGTGTCGACGCCACCGGATCGGGGACCGTCAGGGACAACCACGGTGTGTTCCACCAGGTTTCCTTCGATGTGGCATACACGGGCGTCGGGCCGCTGGAGACCAGTGTTGATGAGAACGTGGCCGAGGGCTTCTCGGTCAACACCAGCACCCGCAAGGAGCGTGAAGCGGTTGCAGACGGTCTGGTCACCTTCGACGGCGCCGTCCTGGTCGACGGTCCCAACAACCACCCGACCCGCCCCGCCCCGTTTATCCGCACCGACGAGGAGCGGACCACCCGTATGCCGTAGCAGACATCTCACGTGTGGCCGTCGGCCCCCGACGGTCATACTTCGCTGTCGTGAGAACCCGGCGGTGCGGCCAAGCCCGCGCCCACAACTCCACCTGAGGTGTTCGCACAAGGACGGCCGTCGTGTGCCCCCGTCGTGCCCCCGTTTCTTCCGAGCACCCGTGACTGAATCAGATGGGCCCGGAGCTCGGGGTGCGGATCGTGGAGATGCGCTGCGCCCATCCCGGCTGGGCGCCGCGCACGATCCTGTTCTGGCTCGACCGGGTAGGCATGTCGGCCGTTTCCCGGGCCAACGTCGGGCGAGCGCTGTCTGAAACGTCACGGGCTGGTGACCTCGCAGGCGTGCAAGCGGAGCGGTCGCACTACAAGCGGTGGGAACGCAGCCGGGCGATGGAGTTGTGGCAGATGGACATTCGTCGTTGAATGGCTTGGCGGACTGCTCGCGTGGCTCGGCGAGCTGGAACCGTTCGATCGGTGGGACTGGCCGCGACCCGCAGGACGTTCCGCTGCTGCATGCGCAGGGCGTGGATGGCGCCGGCCAGGTCGACGGCCTCACGCAGCAGGCGCGCCGCCGCTTGGGCGACCACCGCTCCCTCCACTGTCGGTCGGGAGCCGGTCGGACGACGCACCAACAACTGGAGACCGACCCGCTTCTCCAGCGTGCGGATGCGAGCCGACACCGCCGGTTGCGACACCCCGTGGCGGGCTGCCGCGCTCGACAGGCTTCCCAGTTCGATCACCGATGCCAGCAGCTCGAACGGCTCAAGGTCCAAGACGACGGGATCGAGTGCGCCGGAGGCCATAAGCCGACCTTAGAACCATCCGGAGAACGAGCCCTCTACCGGCACGACCACCTCGGGCGGACACTGCTCGTATGCGAGAGCTCACCGAAGCGCAGTGGCGCCGGATCCTTGTGCTCGGAACGGTGACCGGCTTCGCCGCCATCTTCCTGGCGGTCTTCGGGGTGTGCCTCTACAACAACGTGCCGCTCACAGACTCCCTCGCCATCGCATCCGTCCCCGCGGTGCAAGGCAGCTGGTTCTACGGCGGCACCTACTTTCTCCTGCGTGCCGCCTACGGCGACGAGGAAGGGCACGGTTCCGCCGCCGCTCACGTGACGACGCCCACGCCGTCGTCCCAGCCGGCGGGGAAGGCGGCCTGAGCGCGGGAGCAACTCAGCGCGCCTGGAACACCAGTCGCTGACAGCCGTGGCACAGCCTCCCCAGTGATATCTCGTCCAGTTCGTCGACGGGAATGTCGGTGTCACACCACTCGCATGACCCGTACGTCTCTACCAGCCGGGCGAGGGTGTGGTCGATCTCGTCGATCACGTCGCGGATGCGGGCGATCGACACCTTCGCCAGCTGGCGTACCTCTGCTCCGTAGGCGTCGGATCCCGTGCCCGCCAGCGTCGATTCCTGTTGGGCCAGGTGACCGATCCAGTTGCCCCGTTCGGCGAGCAGGTGACCCCTCAGGCGGTCGAGGGCGTCGGGGGAGAGCCCGTACTGTCCCGGGGGCGCCGGCGCCGGTGCGGGCCCAGCTGCGGCCAGGTGATCGACGAGAACGGAGCCCCGTCGCTGCCGGCGCCGGGCGCTCGGGGGTGGGAACCTCTCGGGACCTTCCGGCCTGACTGCCCGGTTCAGCATCTGCCTTCCTCGCATTCAGGCACTGCGGCCCCTCTCCACCGCGCCGGACGCAAGGGGCATCCGGTAGAAAGTTCAACCGACTTGTCGCCCCGCATCATAAGCGCAAAGATAATGAATGAGACACACGATAAGCAGCGCTAACCCCTGACGAGGGTCGTCCGGGGTGCTGGGCACCATCGAGCCTTGGTGCGAATCGCCTGAATGATGGCCGGCCGGCTGATGGCGGTGCACGACTGAGGCCGTCGCGTGCCGTCCGGGCGAGTGCTGCGTGACCGTCAACCCGAGGACCGGGGACACGCCGGACTGACGAGCCGCCCTCCCAAACGGCTGGCCAACTCGACCAGGACCGCGGCGGCCAGGCCGATCGCCAGGGAGCGCCCCAGGACGGGCCCCGGCAGGACCCCGAACTCGAAGAACGCTCTGGCGGGCGGCAGGAGGAACGCCAAGGCTCCGAGCAGGGCCATGGCTGCGACCACGACCGACTTCCACACGCGAAAGGGCCGGGCCTGGACGGCCAGGACCCACAGCGAGGCCATCAGCAGTACGAGAGTGGCCGCCGTCCTCGACTGGTCCGGGCGCAGGCCGTCGGCCCGGGCCAGCCCGTAGCTGGCCAGGACGGCGGCGGTGGTCACCGCGCCGGCCGGCACCGCGAAGGCGACGACGCGCCGCAGGAACCCCGGCTCGAACCGCCGAGGGTTGGGCCCGAGGGCGATGAAGAAGCCCGGTAGCCCGATGGCGAGGGAGCTGACCAGCGTTCCATGACGGGGCAGGAGGGGATACGGCCACCCGCTCAGGGCCACGGACACCGAAAGGAGGAGGGACGTGACGTTCTTGGTGAGGAACAGCCCGGCCACCCGCTCGATGTTGGCGAGCACCCGGCGGCCCTCGGCCACGGCCCTGGGCATGGCCGAGAACTGGTCGTCGAGGAGCACGAGTTGCGCGACCGACCGGGTGGCGGGTGCGCCCGAGCCCATGGCCACACCGATGTCGGCGTCCTTGAGGGCCAGGGCGTCGTTGACGCCGTCGCCGGTCATGGCCACGACGTGGCCGCGGGCCTGCATGGCCGACACCAGGGCCCGCTTCTGGTCAGGGACCACCCGCCCGAACACGCAATGGCGATCGACGATGGGGCCCAGCTCATCCGGATCGTCGGGCAGGGCTCGGGAGTCGACCGCGTGACCCGTGCCGATCCCCGCCCGGCCGGCGATGACACCGACGTTGCGCGGGTCGTCACCCGAGATGACCTTGACCGCCACCTGCTGGTCCCGGAAGTACCGCATGGTCTCGCCGGCGTCGGCCCGCAGCTGCTCGTCGAACACGAGGAGGCCGGCGGACAGGAGACCCGAGGGAAGGGTGTCGCCGTCGATGGGGCCGGCGGTCCAAGCCAGCAGCAGCGTGCGATGGCCGGCGGCCGCCAGCTCGGCGGCGCGGGTGCCGACACAGCGCGGGCGGACGACGTCCGGCGCGCCCATCACCCACGTCCCGTGCCCGCGGAACGACGCCGCACTCCACTTGCGGGCAGAGGAGAAGGCCACGGATCCGGTGAGGACCCAACCCGGGTCCGACGGGAAGGCGCGACGGAGGGCCAGGACGGTGGCGTTGGCGTCCGGCCGGGCGGCAAGGGCGCCCAGCGCGGCCTCGAGGTCGCCCTCCTCGATCGTCCCCAGGCGCTCGAGGTGGTCGAACACGATCTGGCCGCCCGTGAGCGTCCCGGTCTTGTCGATGCACAGAACGTCGACGCGTGCCAGACCTTCCACGGCGGGAAGCTCCCGAACGAGTACCCGGTGACGGGCGAGCCTGAGGGCGGCGGCCAGGAAGGCGATGCTCGTCAGCAGCACGAGGCCCTCCGGCACGATGCCCACCAACCCGGCCACCGAGCCCTGGACCGCCTCCTCCCAGGTCCGCGTCGACCGGTGCTGGCTGAGGACGAGAACGGGGCCCACGACGACCAGGGCGATGGCCACGTAGGCCAGGATCCGGTTGATCCCTCCCATCAGCTCCGAGGACGTGGCCGTGAACCGGCGGGACTCGGCCGCGATCCGCCCGGCGAACGACGAGTGCCCGACGGCGGTGACCTCGCAGCGGCCCCAGCCGGCGGTGACGATGCTTCCGGCGAGCAGGTGGTCGCCGGGCCGCTTCGGCACCGGGTCGGACTCCCCGGTGAGCAAGGCCTCGTCCACCTCGATCTCCTCGGCCGTCACCAGGACGCCGTCGGCGACCAGCTGGTCCCCCGCCCGCACCTCGAGGAGGTCGTCGAGGACGACGGCCTCAGTCGGGATCTCCCGGAGGTCACCGTCCCGAACGACCCGGGCCGACGGCGAGCTGAGCACTTCCAGGCGGTCGAGCGTCCGCTTGGCCCGCACCTCCTGCACCATGCCGATCAGGGAGTTGGCGACGATCACGAGGCCGAAGAGGGCGTCCCTCCATGACCCGACGACCAGCATGACGACCGCCAGGGTCCCGAGCAGCACGTTGAAGGGGGTGACCACGTTGGCCCGCACGATCTGCGCCAGCGACCGGGTCGACCCGGGTTGCCGGTTCGTCTCACCCCGCGCCGTGCGGTCGTCGACCTCCGCCGTGGTGAGCCCTCGGTCGCCGGTCGAGGTCGAGGAGCGCCACGTGGTGACGGTCATGCCGGCGTCCTTCTAAGAGAAGCAGGAATGTTCTAAAGAACGTCAGGAGCCATCCAGCATTCCCTCTGGCGTAATCTATAGGTAGACAGTATTGATTTAAGAAGCCGACCAGGGTACGTTTGCCCCGTGACCTACGAGAGAGGCACAACGACGAGGCTGGGAGCCGACCACCGGCGAAGCGTGCTTGCCGACCTGGTGGTCGACCTTCACGCCGCCGCGGCCCAGGACCGGGATCTCACCGGGGGCAAGGCGGCAGCCCTGGCGCAGGCCGGGGCGGGCGGGCTGTCGGTTCTCACGGGCGTGGTGCTGACGACCGCGTTCTGCAGGGAGGTCGACACCGGCGCCGACGTCGCCGGCCACCGGGCCGTTTCCGAAGCCTTCGCCCGTGCCGGTGGGGACGAACGCACCCTGGTGGCACGGAGCTCCTCGGTCGTCGAGGACATGGAGGAATCCTCCATGGCTGGTCAGTTCGAATCGGTCATCGGTATCGACGGCCGGCGAGCGTTCGTCGATGCGGTGCAGACCGTCCTGGAGTCCCGTCTCCGGACCGGCGCGGGGGATGAGCCCATCGCCGTACTCGTCCAGCCCATGATCGAGCCGGCGTTCGGCGGCGTCATGTTCGGCATCGATCCCATCACGGGCCGGACCGACCGGCGGGTGGTGAGCGCCGTCCGCGGCGGCCCGCAGCGGTTGGTCGCGGGCGAGCAGGACGGATCACGGTATGTGCTGGATCCCCGTGGCCGCGTCGTGGCCTTCGACGCCAACGACGGCGCCGAGCTCCCCCGACGCGACCTCCGTCGGCTCGTCGCTCTGTCCTCCGAGGTGGCGACGGTGTTCGGGGGCCCCCAGGACGTCGAGTGGGCCATCGCCGCCGACGGGCGGCTGTGGCTCCTCCAGTCCCGACCCATCACGTCGGAGATCCGCGGGGTACCGCGAGGACCGGTATACGGCCCGGGCCCGGTGGCGGAAACGTTTCCCGAGCCTCTCACCGAGTTGGAACAGGACCTGTGGGTGCCTCCGCTCAAGGAGGCGGTCCGGGAGGCGGTGCTCCTCGCCGGGACGGCTACCCGCCTGGAGCTGGAAGCCACGGAGATCGTCGTGTCGGTGGCCGGTCATGTCGCCATCGACCTGCGGCTGGCCGGTGAGATCCGACCCAGGCGGGGACCGGCGCAGAGGCTCAACCCGGTCCCGGCTGTCCGGCGGGTCCGGTCGGCATGGCGGGTCGGGCGGGTCCGTGCCGCGCTCCCACGCCTGGCGGAGGCCGTCGTCGGGCGGGTCGACGCCGACCTCGAGGCCATCCCGCCGCTGGAGGAGCTGACGAGCCGCCAGCTCCTCGCCCTATTGCACCGGAGTCGGGCCAGCCTGCGGGCGCTCCATGCCCACGAGATCCTCCTCGGCATGCTCACCGACACGGGTCACAACCGCATGACCGGCGCGTCGGTCGCCCTGCGCATCCTGGACGAGGCCCGGCGCGACGGGCACTCCAACGCCAGCATCGTCCGTCGCAGTCCGGCCGTCCTGGCCCTGTCCGCACCCCGGGTGGCACCCGTAGCCGCCCTTCCGGCGGAGGCGATGCCCATCCACTTGGGCACCGACTGCGAGAACGCCAACGACAACGGCATCCTCCGCGAAGCCCTGCGGATGAGGGCCAGGTGGCTTCAGGAGCTCACCGGCCGGGCGGCGTGGTTGCTCGGCGAACGCCTCACCGCCGGCGGCGAGCTCCCGGCTCCGGATCTGATCCGGCACATGAGCCTGGCCCACCTCGAAGCGGTGGCCCTCAGACGCGCCGTGGTGGTCCCGAGCCTGGTGCAAGGCCATCAGCACGACTTCGGCACACCCTTGCCCGCCCGGTTCCACCTCTCCGACCTGGGCAAGGTCATCCCGGCCGACTCCGACCGGGAAGTGCGGGGTGGCACGGCAGCCGGAGGAGGGGTGGGCCGGGGCCCGGTGACCCACGACACCACCGACCCGCCGGCCGGGTCGGTGCTCGTCACGACCACCCTCACCCCCGGGCTGGGCCCACTGTTGCCCCGCCTCCAGGGGATCGTCGCCGAAACCGGTTCAGTGCTGTCCCACCTCGCCATCCTCGCCCGGGAGGCACGGGTGGCCACCGTCGTCGGCTACGTCGGGGCGCTCGAGGACCTTCCCGAGGGCGCCGTCGTCTCCGTGAACGGTGAGAGCGGCGAAGTCACCGTCGAGTCCCAGGAGGCAGGTCTGTGAAGTTCGTCGCCTCGCTCGGCGCCGTCGGCACCGTCGTCGGCGCAGCCGGCTACATGGCCGTGTCGTTGAACCGTTGGGAGTGGAACCGGGCGCTGTTCTTCGGGCTCATCGTCCTGATCGCCGAGGTGGCCATCGCCACCGCACTGATCCTTCGCCGCCTGGCCCGGATGGAGCGCCGGAACGCCGAGGACAGCGTCCCCGTCATCGTCCGTGAGACCCGCCCTGCGTCCCCGAACCGGTTCGCCTGGCTGGACGAGTCGACCGAGCGGTTCAGCGTGTTCATCACCTTCCTCGTCGGCGGTGGGGTGATCCTCTCGGGCGTCGCCTGGGTGGTGGACCGGATCGCGGCGGCGACGTCGACGCCCATACGCGAGCGGCAGCTGGCCCGCCAGCTCGACTCCATCAGCTACCCGGCCGCCGGCCTCCTCGTCGACGACGTGACCGTGCTGGCCCAGGACGTTCCCGGCGCCGACGACGTGCAGATCCGCAAGCTCCTCGGCCGGGCGGGGCTCGGGTCGTGAAGGGACTGGCCCTCGCCGCCCTCGCCGCCGTGGGCGTGATGATCGGCGTCTCCGGCGCCCTGGCCCTGCGCAGCGCCACCCTCACCGTCCACCAGCCGGTGCCGCCGGGATCGCAGATCGAGCTCGTCCTCGACGCCCGGACACGAGGGGGCGAGCACGGCCAGACCCTGCCGGAGATGGTGCAGGCCCAGGTGCTGCTGTGCCGCCTGGAGGTCTCCTCCGACCTGGTCGGCGACATCGAGGAGGTGGCCGCCGGCCGCTACCGGGCGGTCCTGGCGCCGTCCATGGACGACTCCAACCGCCGGCAGTTCCGGGGCTGCCTGGAGGACTGGGTGATCGACCACGTCCGCCTCGACGTGGTCCGCCTGAGCCCCACCTGATGGCGCACCGGCCGACCCGCATGGAGCCTCCGGTGACGCTGGCCCACGTGCACGCACGGCACCGCTGGGTCATGCCGCTGGCCGGGACGGTGTTCGTGCTCCTCGCCATCGGTGCCGCGCACGAGTGGCTCCCGTGGGACAGGCCGATCACCAAGGCCGCTGTCGATGCCCGCACACCGTCCACCGATGCGGTGGCCCTCAAGGTGTCCTTCCTCGGGTCCACGCCCGTGGTGCTCTCCGTCGCCTTCGTCGCCGCCGCCGTCGCATGGAGACGGTCGCCTCGTCTGGCCGTCGCCATCGTCGTGATCGCGCTGGCCCGGCCGCTGGCCGAGTGGGCGCTCAAGGAGCTGATCGGGCGGGACCGCCCGGTCGGCGACCGGCTGGTCGCCGGGAGAGGGCCCTCGTTCCCGAGTGGGCACCCCATGGCCGCCGCGTCCAGCTGGTGCCTCCTGCCTCTGGTGGTGGAGCTGTACGCGCGCAAGCCCCTCGTCTGGTGGGCGACGGTCGTCACGACGTGGACGCTGGCCGTCGGCGTGGCCGCCACCAGGGTGTGGCTGGGCGTCCACTGGACGTCCGACGTCGTCGGCGGGCTCCTCTTGGCCGTGCTCGGCGTGGCCGTCGCCGAGCGGATCATGCACCACACCTACAGCCGCCGCACGCCTCTACGGACGCCTGGCCGCGCCCAGATCGAGCTCGTGGCCTTCATCCCTCGACCCACCAAGGAGCACCTATGACCAAGCTGCAACAACTGCACGACCACGGCCAGAGCCCGTGGCTGGACAACCTCACCCGTGGCATGGCCGACGGCACGCTCGGCCGCCTGGTCACCGCCGGGGTGCGCGGCGTCACCGCCAATCCCACGATCTTCGCCCGGTCGATCGAGGGCTCGGGCGCCTACGACGCCCAGTTCGCGGCCAGGATGGCCGCGGGGAGCTCGGTCGCCGACGCCTACTGGGACCTCGTCGTCGAGGACGTCGTCGCCGCCCTCGGCATCCTGTGGCCCACGTACGACCTGAGTGGCGGCACCGACGGGTTCGTGTCGATCGAGGTGGACCCGGAGCTGGCCCACGACACCGCCGCCACCGTGGCCGCCGCCCGCGACCTGCACCGGCGGATCGCCCGGCCCAACCTCTACGTCAAGATCCCGGCGACGTCCGAGGGCGTGCCGGCCATCGCCACCCTGGTCGGAGAAGGTCGCAACATCAACGTCACGCTCGTCTTCTCCCTCGCCCGCTACGAGCAGGTCATCGAGGCCTACCTCTCGGGCCTGGAGACGCTCTCGGCCAGCGGTGGCGACCTCTCGGCGGTCAACAGCGTGGCCTCGTTCTTCGTCAGCCGGGTCGACACCGAGGTCGACCGGCGCCTGGAGGCCATCGGGACCCCGGAGGCGAGGGCGCTGCGGGGGCTGGCTGCGGTGTCCCAGGCCAAGCTGGCCTACCGCCTGTTCCGTCACCGGTTCTCCGGCGAGCGGTGGGAGCGCCTGGCGGCTCTGGGCGCCAGGCTCCAGCGCCCGCTGTGGGCGTCGACCTCGACCAAGAACCCGGCCTACCCGGACACGCTCTACGTCGACAGCCTCATCGGCCCCGACACCGTCAACACCCTCACCGAGGCGACCATCGCCGCCTTCGAGGACCACGGCACCGTGGCCCAGACCGTGGACGCCGGCATCGCCGATGCCCGGTTCGTGCTGAAAGCGTTGGGCCGGGTGGGCGTCGACATGGCCGCCGTAGGCCGCACCCTCGAGGCTGAGGGCGTGGCCAGCTTCCAGAAGTCCTTCGACCACGTGCTGGCGGCGCTGGCGACGAAGGGCCGCGGCCGGGCCGCGGCCTGACCATGGATTGGACGGGCTGGGCGCTGTTTGGGCTGGTCGCCACGTCGGCGTTGACCGCGGTGATGATCGCCGCCCAGCTGGCCGGGATCAGCCGCCTGGACCTGCCGCTGCTCCTCGGCACGGTCGTGACCGAGGACCCCGACAGGGCCCGGGTGGCGGGGTTCTTCATCCACCTGGCCGTCGGGCAAGGGTTCGCCCTCGGCTACGCGGCCAGCTTCGCGGCCCTGGATCGAGCCACATGGGGGCTGGGCGGCCTCTTCGGCCTGCTGCACGTCGCCGTCGTCCTGACCGTCATCGTCCCCCTGCTGGCCGGCGTGCATCCCCGGATGGCGTCCGACCGGGCGGGGCCGGCGTCGACCGCGGTGCTGGAGCCACCCGGACTGCTGGCCCTGAACTACGGCCGCCGCACCCCCTTGGTCGCTCTCGTCGCCCACCTGGTGTACGGCGTGGGGTTGGGCCTCCTTCTCGACGCCCACTGAGAGATGGATCAACCGCCCATAGAGGACTACGGGCTGCTGGGCGACACCCGCACCGCGGCGCTGGTGGCGTCCGACGGTTCGATCGACTGGCTCTGCATCCCCCGGTTCGACGGTCCGCCGGTCTTCGGCCGGCTGGTCGGGGGGCCGGGCGCCGGCACCTTCCGCCTCGGCCCGGCCCGCCCGTCCACCGTGGTGGCTCGCCGCTACCGGCCGGGCTCGGCCACGCTGGAGACGACCTGGGAGGGCGAGGGCCGCAGGCTCACCCTCACCGAAGGCATGGTGGCCGACGTCGCCGGGCGGCTCCTTCCCTCCACGCTGCTGGTGCGGCGGCTCACGGCCGAGGGTGGCCCGGTCGAGGCGGTCGTCGAGTTCGACCCGCGCCTGGGCGAGGGCCGTGACCGCCCGCGCCCACAACGCCGAGGCTCCGTGTTGGTGTGCACCTGGCCGGCGGCCGCGGTCGCCCTGCAGATGACGTCGGGCACGTCTCCTCGCACGGACGCACCGGTGACGGTCACCGTCACGCCGGACCGGCCGCTCACCGCCGTCCTCAGCGTGGCCCATCGTGAACCGCTCATCTACGTGGAGCCGGACGCGGCGTGGGCCGTCCTGGTGGCCGACGAACGGCGGTGGCATCGCTGGTGCACGACGATCGACCCGGACCTGCCCCACCGGGAGTCGGTGGTGCGGAGCCTGGTCACCCTGCGGCTGCTGACCTACTCCCCGTCGGGAGCCCCGGTCGCGGCACCCACGACCTCCCTGCCCGAGGACGTCGGCGGGGGGCGCAACTGGGACTACCGCTTCGCCTGGCCGCGGGACGCCAGCATCGGCATCGGGGCCTTCCTGGGCGTGGGGAAGACCGAGGAGGCGCGGCACTTCATGGCCTGGCTCCTCCACGCCACCCGGCTCGACCGTCCCCGCCTGCCCGTCCTGCTCACCCTGCACGGCCGGCGCCCGCCCCCCGAGAAGGAGCTGGAGGGATGGCCCGGCTACGGGGGCAGCGTCCCGGTGCGGACGGGCAATGGGGCGGCCGACCAGCACCAGCTGGACGGCTACGGCTGGGTCCTGGACGCGGCGTGGCTGCTGACCCGGGCCGGAGAGCGCCTGTACTCGGAGACGTGGCGGGCCATGGCCGGTTTCGCCGACACCGTGGCGGCCCGCTGGCGCGAGCCGGACGCCGGCATCTGGGAGGTCCGGGGCGACCTGGCCCACCATGTCCACTCCAAGCTCATGGCCTGGCTGGCGTTGGACCGGGCGCTGCGGATCGCGCCCCACCACCGCGTCGGCCCACGTCGCCGGCGACGGTGGGAGGCGGAGCGAGAGGCCCTGGCCGCCGACATCGGCGACCGCGGCTTCGACCGGGCCAAGGCCACGTTCACCCGCACCTACGGCTCCGCCGACCTCGACGCCGCCCTGCTCATCCTGCCGCTGCTGGGACTGGAAGCCCCTGGTTCGCCCCGGGTGCTCGGCACCATCGACGCCGTCCGGCGAGAGCTCGGGGCCGGAGGGCCGCTGCTCTACCGCTATCCGCCCGGCGAGGACGGCCTGGCCGGCGAGGAAGGCGCCTTCCTGGCCTGCTCGTTCTGGCTGGTGCAGGCCCTGGCCGTCGCCGGGCGGGTGGCCGAGGCGGCCGCGCTGTTCGACGCCCTCGTCCGCCTGGCCAGCCCGCTCGGGCTGTTCGCCGAGGAGATGGACCC